>CAXSIE010000043.1:4329-18392 GCA_964237295.1 uncultured Flavihumibacter sp.
CGGGCTATTTTCGAAGCCAATCCAATACCGGACAGCGCCCGCGCAAAAGCGATGGAAAATCAAAAAGAAATTTTACTGGTACAGCGGATGGGACAAAACGACCTGGCCAGTTCAGTAGCCGCTTCCATTAATAACATCACACAAAGGATGGCTTTCCAGGATAAGTCTTTTAAAGAATTGCAGGGCTTTATTAAAAACAAGGAAGTATTGCTTGCAAGCACTCCGGCTATTCAACCGGTATCTAATAAAGACCTTAACAGGATTGCTTCCGGTTTCGGATACCGCATAGATCCGGTATATAAAACCGTTAAAATGCATGCCGGTCTGGATTTTGCCGCACCCCAGGGTACTCCGATTTATGCTACGGCTAACGGAACCATTACAACAGCCGGAAACAGTGGCGATGGCTACGGCAATCATGTAGTTATCGATCATGGTTATGGTTATGAAACTTTATACGGGCATATGTATAAGGTTAAAGTTCGAAACGGACAGCGGGTAAAGCGGGGTGAGATAATTGGTTATGTAGGTAGCACCGGCAAATCCACCGGACCTCATTGTCACTACGAAGTACATAAAAACGACCGTCCCCTCGATCCTGTATACTTCTTTTATAACGACCTCACACCGGAACAATTTGACCGTTTATTAAAAATGGCAGCAGCCAGTAACCAGAGCCTGGATTAATTTACAAAGCAGGTCACCGGGAATCGGATTATTTGAGTTAAGGCATTCACCTGATTTATCTTTCATATCGCTATCTTGCATACAGCCATCAGTTACTATTCTTTAAAAAACTGCTTTATCAGGTTTTAATTTTAAATCTCAGAATTTTGGAATCAGTTCATCAAATAACATTTGATTTCAGTGCCGAAGGATCTGAAAAAGAATCAGCAGAAAAAAATGCTGCTGTTCAAGATCAGTCAAAAAAAAGAGGACGTAAGCCAAAGGACCCAACCATTATATTTGAAAAGCTTCCATCGAAAAGAGGCCGTAAATCTTTAAAAGATATAGAAGCGGAAGCAGACCTTATTGAAATTCCTGAAGATGAGGTACTCTATCAAAAACAATATTACTCAATGAAAGAAGTAGGTAAAATGTTGCGGATCAACCATTCACTTCTGCGTTTCTGGGAGAATGAATTTGACATTTTAAAACCTAAGAAGAATAAAAAGGGTGACCGGTATTTTCGCCCTGCGGATATAAAGAACCTTTATCTTATACATCACCTTGTACGACAGCGAAAATACACTATGGAAGGGGCCAAAGAATATCTTAAAAATAACCCCGATAAGGCAGACAGGAAGTTTGAAATGATACAATCACTACAAAAAATAAGAGCTTTTTTGCTGGAGATGAAGGCGGCTCTGGAATAATCAGTTTAAGTGATCAGCATTTACCAGGTTTATGCATCTGCAACTTTCTCATTTGCAGTAATGATTACTTCTGTTTCTTTTCCAGCTAGTTTAACTCCTGATCTTTCCATAATGTCAATTACAGCCAGGTTCATTTCCTGCCTTACCTGGTTAAAAATCTCCATGGCAATTGCACCGGTGAAATATTCCACCTGAATTATATAACTGTTCTTAATGATATCACTCAGCACTACACTATAATTTTGAATTTTGCCATTACCTTCAATCATGCTTTTGATACCTGTAATTACCTGGTTCATGGTATCATAAGAGGTGGCAGCGCTTAACTCAAGGTTAAGAAAACCCCTTCTTTGTGTGCGCAATGTAAGGTTGTCCACAATGGTATCAACCATTTGTTTGTTAGGTACCGTAACATATGTTTTTTGATCGGTACGGATACGTGTACTGCGCAACCCTATCTTTTCAACTGTTCCGGTAATATTTTGAACTTTTACTATATCGCCGGGATAAAAAGGCTTATCAAAAAAGATAATGAACGAAGCTATCAGGTTTTCAAGGCTTTCCCTTGCAGATAAGGCAAGGGCGGCACCGGCAATGCCAAAGCCCGTTAGCAAGGGAAAGATGTCTTTATAAAAAGTAAACCTGATTACCAGGAGTATTCCAATAAAAAAAATAATAACCTTGAAAAAGTCTTTGAAAAAAACAACGATCTGGTTGTCTGAAACATTATGGGTCAGTTGTGTTTTCTGTTCCAGTATCAATGCCACTACATCAATAAGCCTTAATAACAACCATATAAAGGCAATTATAATTATTGCATTGCCAACTGAATCAACCACCTGTTTAAACGGGATGCGATGAACTTTGAAATTAAAAACGGCAGGAAAATTAAGCTTATCCAATGCAAGGAAAACTACCAGCATTACAAGAAACACATGTATAGGACCCTTTATCAATTTTACAAAAGATTCTTTACTGATCTGCCAGGAGGTTTTATGAAAAAGTTTATAAAACAGGTTAGCGATGTAGGTGGAGATATAGCGCTTTAAAATAAATATCGCCAGAATTATTACAATTAAGATCAGGTAATCCTGCACAGTGTTATTGAAAAAAACCCTTTGCAAAAATGATTGCATAGTATCATGCTGTTGAATGAGCGCAAAAATAAAGTTTAAAAAGCATATACTTTTATAACGCCATCTTTCAGGCAGTATAAATTATTAAGGGATACCTTCATTTTAACCACTCCGGAAAGTATGCGATCCAACACCTGTTCTTTCAATGAAATAGTACCGGGCTGGTATTGTTCTATAGTTGTTTTTTTTCTTCCGATTACTTTGCCGTTTACTACCTGGAAATCCTGCCATCCAAGTAACGCTACTTTATTTCTTAATGTTCCGAAATAATCAAAGATATACAATCCCTTATCGGGGTCGTAGAGATATACCAGCTTATCCTGATCTATGATGTTTAGCGGAGAGGGAACAGCCTCCATAAACAACCGGAAATCTGCTGACTGATCTACGATGCTCCCTTCATCATTTATTCTTTTTAACTTGGCATCCTGTTCATCATACAGCCATATGCCGTTGTCATAAGATTGGCTGATAGCACTGACCTGGAATATACTTGTTTTGCGAAGATTGATAGTGTTACGCACATTTAAAAACCTGTCCAGCGCAACAACATTACTATAATCTTTATAAAACAGTAATATTTTTAATGGATTGGTAGCATCAATAAAAGAGACTTTGCCATACTGCTTAACATCATTAAAAATAGCCAACGAATCCCCTTTAAGATTTATTTTTTTTAACTGGTTATCACGGTTTATAATATAAATATTTTCCAGGTTGTCAATAGTAAAATCAATAATATCACCTTTAATAGTTGTAACAAGTTTTAATATATCTTCCTGGGCCGGTGAAGTTATCACCAGAAACATACTTAATATTACCGCTATTATCTTTTTCAAGAGTTAAAGTATTTAAGTTCCAGTTTACTGCCATCAAAAACAGCATAACTGTTATAATTGATCCAGTCGCCTAAATTGATATACCGGCTTGTTTCATTTAGCTTGAAGTCGTAAGGCAAATGCCTGTGGCCATACAGAAAATAATCAAAGTGTTGCAGTTTCAGTACCTGTTTGGAATACAGGATCAGCCATTCTTTATCTTCCCCTAAAAAATGTTTGTCTTCATTACCTGTTGCCTGCCGGCTTTTCCTGCTGAAGTAATTGGCTATGCCTATTCCCAGTGATGGATGCAAAATACCAAAGAGCCACTGGCATAGCCTGTTACGAAAAATTTTCTTTATAAATTTATAACCTTTGTCACCGGGTCCCAAACCATCTCCATGAGCTACATAAAATTTTTTGTTGTTAAAAACAAATTCTTTTGGCTCATAATAAACAGGGATGTTCAATTCCCTTTCAAAATAATCGCGCATCCACATATCATGGTTTCCTACGAAAAAAGAAACAGGTATACCACTATCTGTTATTTCAGCAAGCTTTCCCATAATGCGGGTATAACCCCTTGGCACAACCGTTTTATATTCGTACCAGAAATCAAACATATCGCCCACGATAAAAATATGAGCAGCATCCCGCTGAGCCTGAGCAAGAAATCTGACAATCAGCTTT
The DNA here is from genome assembly GCA_964237295.1 of uncultured Flavihumibacter sp. Lineage (GTDB taxonomy): Bacteria > Bacteroidota > Bacteroidia > Chitinophagales > Chitinophagaceae > JADCRZ01. The sequence continues at coordinate 8,350 of CAXSIE010000043.1, forward strand.
TCTCTAACCAGGCTTTTTTGATAGTCCGGCGCGCCGAGATGAAAATCAGAAATGAAATATATTTTTTTTCCGGGAGCGAGGGTCATGAATATTTATTGACAAATGTAATGGAAACTCGTTGCAGGCCGGATTCTTGTTTTTAATAACCACGGAGCAAATGCCGGATGGAAAGAAGAGGTTATAGAGAAGGCTTAGGCTCATCAACTAAAAATACATACACCTCTTTGGGTCCGTGAACACCCACCACCAGTGTTTTTTCAATATCAGCGGTACGGCTGGGACCGGATGCAAACGTTATAAGGGAAGGAAGTGCATCACCATATTTTTCTTTTACATTCTGGAGTGCGTCTCTTAAATCATATACCAACTGATTACTATAAGCTATGCAAATATGAACAGGTGCATATACGCTAGCAGTACGCCCGTTTGTTTGCGCAGCGCTCATAACTATAGTGCCTGTTCTTGCTACCAGTAATTCGCAGGATGTAATACTTACCTCACAGTCTTTAAGTGTTTGTTGGGGATCAAGTGCAAACGAGCCTACGGTAAAAAATTTTAGCAGGCTGTTTTCAGTACAGTAAACTTTTGTCCACTGGTTGCTTTTTAAAAGATGCACAAGCCTTGCAATCATCTCGGCTTCATCCATACAAAACACAAACTTACCCTGAAGTTTAGTAAACTCTTCAGCAAACTGCAGATCCGGTTCAACAGACTGAGGCAGGAATACCTGGCTGCTTCCTTCACTTTGTGGAAAAGGAATAGGCGTTGATTCAATCAACGCCTTCCTTATTTTTTTTAAAATATTTTCCTTGGAACGAGAAACATTCATGAAAAAAGCAATTCATGGTTAAGTTCAGCATCAGGTTGAATGGCCATGAGTTAACTCTTAAGCCACTCAACTCTTGTGTTAGCTTAGGGAATGATTTGTTGCATTACTATCATATGGAGGAACCCCTTCGCTTATAATACCATGATCTGTATGATTGGATGCATCGTCTTCATCGCTTACATCCAGGGTTTTCTTTTCTTCGTAAGGCCGTTTGCCTATCAGGGCTTCAACATCACTCTGGAACAATACTTCTCTGGTTAACAAAGCTTCTGCAAGCATATGTACCTGTTGTGTTTTTTCCGTTAAAAGGCTTTTAGTGCTGGTGTAGGCTTTATCAATCAGTTTTCTTACTTCTTCATCTATTAATTTAGATGTTTCTTCAGAGTAAGGTTTTGTAAAAGAATTTTCTGCAGCAGGATCATAAAAACTTACGTTACCCACTTTATCATTCATTCCATAAACCGTTACCATTGCGTAAGCCATTCGGGTAATCTGCTGGAGGTCGTTCTGTGCGCCGGTAGAAATTTTGTTGAAATTCAATTCTTCACTTGCCCGGCCACCGAGGCTCATACATATCTGATCGAACAGTTGATCGGTATTATACAGGTATTGTTCTTTAGGCGTGTACTGGGCATACCCTAATGCCGCCACACCCCTTGGAACAATGGTTACTTTTAATAACGGATAAGCATGTTCAAGGTACCAGCCACAGATTGCATGTCCGGCTTCATGATAAGCAATGATTTTCTTTTCTTCGGGAGAAATGATTTTATTCTTCTTTTCAAGACCTCCTATTACGCGGTCAACAGCATCCTGAAAATCCTCCATCTCCACATGTTCTTTGCCTTTTCTGGCGGCAATCAATGCTGCTTCGTTACAGATATTGGCAATATCAGCGCCTGCAAATCCGGGAGTTTGCTCAGCCAGTTTATGAATATCAACCTTGGTAGATATTTTAATTGGTTTGAGATGCACTTTAAAAATGTGCTCCCGACCTTTCAGATCCGGCTTGTCAATAGATATCTGGCGGTCAAAGCGACCTGGGCGCAGTAACGCAGTATCTAAAACATCCGGCCGGTTGGTAGCTGCAAGAACAATAATTCCGGTTTCACCGCTAAAGCCATCCATTTCAACAAGCAACTGGTTCAAAGTGCTTTCGCGCTCATCGTTGCTCATAATTGCATTTTTTCCCCTGGCCCGGCCAATTGCATCTATTTCATCTATAAATATAATACAAGGAGATTTTTCACGTGCCTGTTTAAACAGATCACGTACCCTGCTGGCACCTACCCCTACGAATAACTCAACAAAATCTGAACCGCTCATACTAAAGAAAGGCACCTGTGCTTCGCCCGCCATTGCTTTAGCCAATAGTGTTTTACCGGTACCGGGTGGTCCGATCAATAAGGCTCCTTTAGGAATTTTACCACCAAGAGCTGTGTATTTTTTAGGATTTTTAAGAAAATCTACAATTTCCATTACCTCTACTTTCGCTTCATCCAGTCCGGCAACATCATTGAATGTAATAGTAACCTTGGTGCCTTTATCAAAAAGGGTAGCTTTAGATTTTCCTATGTTAAAGATACCCCCTGGGCCAGCACCGCCGCCGGCGCCTCCACCCATCTTGCGCATTAATAAAACCCAGATAAGAACCAGTATCAGAATGGGCAACAGAAAATTTAAAACCGTTGGCAGCCAGTCAGCTTCTTTTTTGGAGTAAGTAGTAACTTCCTGTACCGAAGGATTCTTTGCGTAAAATTCTCTCAGTTCCTTTTCAAATTCATCAGACTTTGTTACGGAAAACTGGAATTGAGGGCCCTTATCATTTGTTTTAGAGGACCAGGGATTATTTGTTTTGGCAAGTAAAGCTTTGTAGTAAGGTTTTGACAGGAGACTGTCTTTTTTTATAGTAACCTTAATCAGGTCTTTATTAGTGATTATATCAACTTTATCCACGTCGCCTCCCACTAACATCGTATTTGTAAAATCCTGCTTGGATATTTCTTTCGCATCAGGAGTATATGACCCGAAATAATTAAAAGCTACTAAAATAGCAGCAATGGCACCCCAAACCCAATATATACTAAAACGGGGACCCTTTTTAGGAGTATTATTGCCATCCTCTCTGGGCTTGTTTAATCTTGAGAACCCTCCCCTCTCATTTTGTTTCGTATCTTCTTGTGACATATTAAGAACTTTTCCTTGTTTTATATTTAATAAAATTTCCGGCAAATTGTTTAGTATTTGCCGGATCAGTAGTTACATTATAACGAAATATTTTATAAAACTACCAAAACAACCAACTCCCGCAATATTGTTCTGTAGTTTGAATATAGTGTAGTTAATCATCATTATGCAGTAATTGCGGGGCATCACTCCACATCTCTTCCAGCCTGTAAAAATTGCGTGGTTCCGTCAACATAACGTGAACAACTACATTTACATAATCAATAAGCACCCATTGCGCCGATTGCTGACCTTCATGTTTGTAAGGATTTTCACCACAAACCTGGTTAACTTTTTCTTCAATAAAATTTGCTATGGCTTTAACCTGTGTGCCACTACCAGCAGAACATATGATAAAAAAATCCGATACTGCTTCAGGTATTTTCCTTAAATCCAGAGAGACAATATTATCTCCTTTCTTTTCCTGGATTGCCTGGATAATTGCTTTAAAAATCTTTGAATTTCTGGTTAATCTGGTTAAACGCTGGTGATCACGTGTAGCCAACATTGTCAATTGTTCCAATAATCAAATCGTTTTTAGTAAATAATAGCTGATAAAAGTATAGAAAACTGTAAAATAAATTAACTTCCTGAAAATTTATCCGGAAGTGAAAATTACTGTAGCTAAATATTTATTCTAATATTCAAAAGTTCCCTTTGTGTTAAATACTCTTACAACTTAAAGAAATCCTATTTTCGTTCCATTCAAAAGTACTAATCTTTTATCATTCCTATAGCATGTATCCGATAGGCAATTCATTCGTCATACTTGAGTGTGTTGACAGTACCAACAACTATGCCATGGCAAAGGTTCATGCGGGATTGGCGAAACACGGAGATACCTACTTTTCTATGGCTCAAACAGCAGGTAAAGGCCAGCGTGGAAAAACCTGGAATTCGGGGATAGGCGAAAATATAGCTTTAAGCTGTATTATTAAACCACAAATGTTTAGGTTATCTAATCAGTTCATGCTGAGCGTAACAATAGCTTTAAGCTGTTATGATTTCGTTAATAATTATACTGTTTTGGATACTACTATCAAATGGCCCAATGATATATACTGGCGTGACAGAAAGGCAGGAGGCATCCTGATTGAGAATCAGATTCAAGGCAATGACTGGCAGCATGCTGTGATAGGTGTCGGACTTAATATCAATCAAACATCATTCACTCCTGGTTTGATAAACCCTGTTTCGTTAAAGCAAATAACAGGAAACACTTATAGTATTGTAAACCTGGCAAAAGAATTATGTGGTTATATTCAAAACAGGTTGGAAATAAGTAATACCGATACGCTACTCAGCGAATATAACAGTCATCTTTATAAAATTAATGAAAAGGTTTTATTGAAAAGTAATAATTCAGTTTTTGAAACCTATATCAAAGGCGTGAATGCTAAAGGTCAATTAATAACGCATAATAAAAACGAAGCGTTATTCAACTGGGGCGAAGTAGAATGGATTAAATAAGAAATTTATCGCTGTTGACACTGTTATCATTTTCAGCTTTCCGGGCTTCCACTTCGTATTTATTATTTTGGTAGCCATTTTTTATACTCTCCCAAAGATACTTTATAATAAATGTCAGGTAGCCATATTGCTCAAACTGTTTAATATGAACCAATTCATGATTAACCCAGCGGGAGTCCTTAAGAAACGCTTCTTTACTGGTATTGTAAAGATGGATTGTTTTGCCTACAACAATTGCAACACTCGAAGCCCGAAGTTTTTTTGCAGCAAGCTTTGCAATAAAGGAATTCTCTTTGATATAACATTTCACATGTCAAAATTACGAAGATCAGTGAACGTTAATAAACTGGTACGTATCTTTATCCTTCTCTTTTAAACTATTTAAATATAATCAGCATGGAAAAACAATCGGATTCTTCCAATAAGAATAAAGACCAGGAAAATATCGGATATGAGAACACAGAAACAAGAAATGACCAGGACGATCGTGAAAACAAACGTATGCAACCAACAGATCCGGGCCATGGCGAAGGACCAAAAGAAAACGAAAATGATACAGAAGGATTGAGATCCGAATCAGGTAAAAAATCGTTAGGAAAGGAATCAGGTAATGAAGAAAAACCTTAATGGAGCTTTTCGCCACGAAGACACAAAGAGGCACAAAGAATTTCTTTTCTTTTCTTTCTTAAAAATTCTTTGTGCCCCTTTGTGTCTTCGTGGCGCTAAAAAGCTATTACAGTGCTTTCCAAACCTTAACAATATCTTCAGCATGCTGCTTGCTTCTCGGCTTTAAGAATATTTTCCTGATGATACCTTCTTCATCTATCAGGAAAGTAGTACGATGCAGACCCATGTATTTACGGCCATATAAATTCTTTTCGCCCCATACACCGTATTTGTCAATAATTGTATGCGAAGAATCGGCAATTAAAGTGAAAGGCAAATCAAACTTCTGCTCAAACTTAAGATGGCTTTTTTCATCATTTGGACTAACGCCCAGAACTATAATTCCATGTTGTTGCAGCAATGCATAATTATCTCTCAGGTTACAGGCCTGTATAGTGCAGGTTGGTGTATCATCTTCCGGATAAAAATATAAAACAATTTTTTGCCCTTTTAAGTCTTTAAGCGAAACCTTTTTACCATTTTGATCATTGCCGGAAAACTCCGGAGCTTTATCGCCTTCCGTTAAATGTATCATACTTTATTGTTATTATTCATCTGGTAAAATTATATGTTTGAGTAGCTGAATTGCCTGCTTCATCTTCAACACTTACTTTCAATGTATGCTGGCCCGGCGGGCACATTTCATCAAAATTGTAAATAAAGGTTCTTCCTTTATCGTTGGTAAAACGAAGCCATTTACCATCCAGCTCGGCCCGGAAATTATTAAAGGATTCCAGATTGTCGTGAATAGTAAAAGCTATCCTTGAGGCCCTGCTTAAATTAGCGCCATTGGTTATTCCAATGGGTAGAATTGTCGGCGGCTGCTCATCGAGTAACAATTGAAAACTACCGAAGTTGCGAAACTTCGCGGAAGCCCAGCCATTCTGCCACACTACCTGCTCAACATCCTTATCTGAACCGGCGTAACGTTGCATTACCACATGCTTTAGTTTATCAGGAGCTACTATTTGTGTTGGCTTTATGCGTACTACAAAAGAATCATGCAGCGGTATATATTTCGAGCCAATGCTATGAACCGCTGATACAGATGCCAGGCCCGATGAAGCACTACGCGTATAAATGATGTGCACTGAATCGTATAAACAATTTTCACCCATATAAAATTCGCAATCTTCAGCATCGAATACATCGAGCATCAGCGGATAGAACATTTTACCAGCCTGTTGCGGAGCTTTCACAACCGGTCCTTTAAACTGAATGGCAGTTTTAAGTTCAGAAGTATTTTCATAGGCATCTTTTACAACTATTTTTATAGAATGAATACCGGCATCGCTTAAATCAACCACTCCATCTCCTTTACCTTTTGTGTAAATAGAATTAAGGTAACCTGGCAACGCTGATAAATGCTGCAGGAAAGGGCCTCCGCCAGCACGCGTTTTGTAATCTATATGTGCGTTTACATAACGGGTATCATTATAGCTGATGCTTTCAATTTTAAATCCTGAAACAAGCTGATCGTTATCATACAACCAGGCTTCATAAATACCAAGCTTATTAGCGGAGCCGTTATGTGTATCAAAAGCCTGGATGGCAAAACTCACTTTGGAAGAAACACTCTGAATGATTAACGGCGTTGTAATATATGCGCCGCCGGAAATTTTTACCGGAATCAGTTTCGGAGCTTGTTCATAAGTGCTTTTACTTCTGTCGTACATAGCAAGCTTCAGTAAAACCGGTTTGGTGTTATCCAGCAAAGGCACACCAAATAATAAGGGATTAAGGTTTATATCATTAAAAGTTCTACGGATTTCAAAATGCAGATGCGGCGCCTGTGAACCGCCTGTAGTGCCGCTGTATGCTATAAAGTCTCCTTTCTTTACAGGAAAAAGATTAGGCGGGATATTTAAGAAAACGCTCCATGACTCTAGTTTGTACTGTTGTTGTTTTATATAAGTTTCCAATGCAGGATTGAAATCGTTCAGGTGCGCATATAAAGTGGTATATCCATTCGGATGGTTGATATAAATAGCTCTTCCGAATCCTGCGGGTTCAATCTTCACCCGGGCTACATATCCGTCACCCGCCGCATGTACCTGCAAGTTAACCCTTGCCATTGTTTTTATATCAAGTCCCATATGAAAATGGCCTGGCCGGAGTTCACCAAAATTGCCGGCCAGCGTAATGGGAATATCAAGTGGATCGCGAAAATATCCCTGCGGATAACTTTTTGCAGGAAATGTCTGCGCGTGTACTTTGAAAACTATAAGTAGAAGAAAAAATCCTGCTATTAAAAAAAACCATTTACTATTAATCATTCGCACGTTGGATAAATTACAAAAATAGGGAAATAGCAGTCAGGTATTAGCTTTCAGCAGATGATCAAATGATACCTTTCGAAATAGTTAAATAACCAATGAACAATCCATGTTCATGAAAAGATTGTTATTAATTAAACTTGCCTGCTTATAGTGGAAAGTTAACAGCAAATTATTTTTTTCCAGTATACAGCTTTTGGCATATAAATGGTGTCTTATAAAAAAATATTTCGACAAAAATTTAAAAAGCATGACATGAAAGGGTTAAAAAACAAATTAGCTATAGCGCTGATTTGGATCTTTGCTGGTTTACTGGGGATTATTAAAGGGGATGAAGCCAAACAAAAGTGGGTGTTTAAAATAAAAAATAAATATGTAGACCGCAAGCAGGTTAAAGAAAATAAATTAATAGCCCTTAGAGGTGGTGTATTGCTGGATGAAATCGAAATGTCAGCTTATCACAAATAAAATATTTCATTAATATAAATAAAAACCCTGTCCAGATGGTCAGGGTTTTTGTTTATACATACCTCATTGAAGTGATTAAGAACCTATACTCTCAGGCAAAAAAACTGAACGCTGGTAGCTGAACGCTGATAGTATCAAATTGCAAATTCTAAAATTTTATAGCATAAATTAATTCCACTCCCTTACTTTTGCGCAATTTGTTTTAACCATGCCAAAGAATAATTCTCTAAAATCAGTTCTTATTATTGGCTCAGGACCAATCATCATCGGACAGGCTTGTGAATTTGACTATGCCGGAACACAGGCGGCCAGGAGCTTGAGTGAAGAAGGTATTGAGGTGATCCTTATCAATAGCAATCCTGCTACTATAATGACCGATCCAATGATGGCCGATAAAGTTTATTTATTGCCGTTAACAGCAGAAAGTATCGAGCAGATACTGGAAGAAAATAATATAGACGCTGTACTGCCAACGATGGGCGGACAGACTGCATTAAATCTTGCCAAAGAAGCAGAGGACCTTGGGCTCTGGGAAAAATACAACGTAAAACTAATCGGAGTTGACATAAAAGCCATTGATAAAGCAGAAGACCGTGAGAAATTCCGTCAGTGGATGATTGCCATGAACATCCAGGTGGCTCCTGCAAAAACTGCCAACTCTTACCTGGAAGGAAAAGAATTCGCCCAGGAGATTGGCTTTCCGCTTGTAATTCGTCCGTCCTTTACATTAGGCGGCACTGGAGGTGGCTTTGTACACAGCAAGGATGATTTGGATGAAGCCCTGAACCGCGGTTTAAAAGCATCGCCTATTCATGAAGTGCTTGTTGAAAAAGCAGTGCTTGGCTGGAAAGAATTCGAACTGGAATTACTACGGGATGCTAATGATAATGTTGTGATCATTTGCACGGTAGAGAATTTCGATCCAATGGGAATTCATACAGGAGATTCTATAACGGTTGCTCCTGCCATGACGTTAAGTGATTCCGCTTACCAGCTAATGCGCAACACTGCCATCCGTATGATGCGTGACCTCGGGAACTTTGCCGGCGGCTGTAATGTACAGTTCGCATTAAATCCTGCTACCGAAGAAATTATTGCAATTGAGATAAATCCGCGCGTAAGCCGCTCTTCCGCCCTTGCTTCAAAAGCGACAGGTTATCCTATTGCAAAAATTGCCGCTAAGCTTGCTATTGGTTATAACCTTGACGAACTCGAAAACCAGATAACAAAAAATACTTCTGCCTATTTTGAACCGGCATTGAGCCGACTTTAGATTATGTTATTGTAAAAATACCGCGCTGGAACTTTGATAAGTTTAAAGGCGCCAACGATACGCTTGGATTGCAAATGAAAAGCGTAGGTGAAGTGATGGCCATAGGAAGAAGCTTTACAGAAGCTATTCAGAAAGCCTGCCAGAGCCTTGAAAATAATGCCGTTGGCCTTGGTTACTATGGCAAGAGCCTGATGCATGCTGAAGAATTACTCGAGTATATAAAAGTTCCCAAATGGGACAGGATCTTTCGAATTAAAGATGCTATAATGGCCGGTGTTTCCGTAAACACCATTTCAAAAGCTACCAACGGAATTGATCGCTGGTTTCTTTATGAGATACAAAAAATCTGCAACCTTGAAAAAGAATTGGCAAAGTATAAGTTTGATAACCTGCCTTTTGAATTATTAAGGGATGCAAAACGCATGGGCTTCAGTGATGAACAGCTTTGCAGGATAATGAATGATGGCACTGAAGATGAAATGTATGAAAGAAGAAAGGCCGAAGGCTTAACAAGGGTTTTTAAAATGGTGGACACTTGTTCTGCTGAATTTGAAGCGAAGACTCCCTATTTTTATTCCACTTTTGAAACCGAAGCAACTATTGCAGGAAGCGGTGATCAACCGGCAAATGAAAGCAGGGTCACCACCAAGAAAAAGATTATTGTACTTGGTTCGGGTCCTAACAGGATCGGCCAGGGTATTGAGTTCGACTATTGCTGCGTTCATGGTCTTTTGGCAATTAAAGAATGCGGGTATGAAGCTATCATGGTTAATTGCAATCCTGAAACCGTTTCAACGGATTTCGATATTGCAGATAAATTATACTTCGAACCTGT
>CAXSIE010000043.1:18402-18978 GCA_964237295.1 uncultured Flavihumibacter sp.
ATTAGGCGGACAAACCGCCCTTAAGCTGGCCGAACGTTTATATAAAAAAGGTATAAAGATCATAGGCACTTCTTATGATAGCATGGACATTGCCGAAGATCGCGGGCGCTTTAGTGACAGGCTTAAAGAACTGGAAATTCCTTACCCGGATTATGGCACGGCATACTCCGTTGACCAGGCAGTAGTGGTGGCTAATAAAGTGGGCTACCCTGTACTGGTGCGTCCCAGTTATGTACTTGGCGGACAAAGAATGCGTATTGTGATCAACGATGACGAAGTGGAGAACGCTGTGATAAGTCTGCTTAAACATATTCCCGGTAATAAAATTTTGATTGATCATTTTCTTGACCGCTGCCAGGAAGCCGAGATAGACGCTATATTTGATGGCGAGGATTTTCATGTGATGGGTGTGATGGAACATATAGAACCTGCGGGCATACATAGTGGTGATAGTAACGCAGTGCTACCGGCATTCAACCTTACTCCCCTGGTGGTAACTACCATGGAACATTATGCTGAAAAAATTGCCCGCGCGCTGAATATAAAAGGATTGATCAATATTCAATTTGCCATAAA
>CAXSIE010000044.1:0-4390 GCA_964237295.1 uncultured Flavihumibacter sp.
TTTTTTGCCAGTCCGCTTGTTTTCAAGGTCAGGTAGGTCATGGTATCCATAGGGTTACTCACCACAATGATAATTGCATCAGGGGAATATTTAAGAATGTTATCGGTAACGCCTTTTACGATACCTGCGTTGGTTCCTATAAGTTCTTCCCGCGTCATACCTGGTTTGCGTGGTAAGCCTGAAGTGATTACCACAACATCACTTGAAGCGGTTGCAGCGTAATCGTTGGTACATCCTGTAATACGGGTATCGAATCCCAATAGAGCTGCTGTCTGGGTCATATCCAGCGCCTTGCCTTCGGCCAGTCCTTCTTTAATGTCTAATAAAACAAGTTCTTCTGCCAGTTCTTTACGGGCTATGTTATCGGCACAGGTAGCGCCAACGGCTCCGGCTCCAACTACGGTTACTTTCATAATGATTAATGATTAATGTTTAATTATTAACGGATAATTGCTGATTGTTTGAGTTGTTTTATAAAATTAATTGTGATTATTAAAGAACACTAACCGTTAATAATTAAACATTAATCATTAACCATTATTCTTGAATGCTTCCAAGAGTTTGTTTATCGGCGTAGTTCCTTCAAAGGTGGTGATGAGCTTGCCTTTGTTATTATAAAGAACCATAAATGGAAGGTTCAGTATTTTATAAAAAGGCGGAAAAAAGAATTGCGTGTCCCTGCCCATTTTAATATTAGAATAGCCTGCGATCTTATAGTCTTTATAAAACAACTGCATCTGTTCAAAGGGTTGGTACGTTGCCATTAATATCTGAACATCCTCAAATTTCTTCATACTGGCGAGCATACTGTCTGTCTGGTGCTTGCAATGGTCGCAGTCAGGACTGAAATACATGATCAGCGTTTTTTTGTTTTTGCTGAGGTCGTCTCGTGTCAGTTTGGAGCTATCAACCTTCAGTAAAGTAAAAAGTGGAATAGTGGGAAAGCGAAGGTAAGGCGCTTTCAGGCTGTCTGACTGGGCAAACACACGGGTTGCCATTACCATCAAAAGCGTATAAAAAAAGAATTTTTTCAACATTAAATTTTTTTCAAAAATACAGGTAAACCTATGCAAAATTTTTGATGATGTTTTTTTTAACAATAAAAATTTGGTTATCTACGAAACATTCGTAGATTTACGAAACGTTCGTAGATAAAACAATAATTTTAGAACATGGAAAAACTTACTAAACAGGAAGAGCAGGCCATGCTGGCCATCTGGCATAATGGTCCGGGCGTTGTAAAAGATTTTATGGATCATATGCAGGAGCCGGTGCCTCATTACAATACGTTGGTATCAACTATTAAAAACCTGGAAAAGAAAGGATATGTAATAAGCCGTAAGATTGGCAACATGTATCAGTATACACCGCTGGTGGAAGAAGCCGAATATAAAAAGAACTTTCTTACCAACGTGGTTAAAAATCATTTCGCCAATTCCTATAAAGAGCTGGTAAGTTTTTTTGCGGAAGAAAAAAAGATCAGTCCGAAAGAGTTGAAGGAGATCATTGATATGATCGAGAAGAAAGGGAAGAAGTAATGATTAATGATTAATTATTGTCATTACTAATACTGTCAACCACTCACCGTTAATAACTAATAATTATCAGTGCCATTCTTTAAACAATGCATTACAGGTTTCTTTCCGTTAATAATTAACCATTAATAATTAGCCATTAAAAATGCCGTTCCTGTTTCAATACCTCATAAAGTTTTCCATCAGCCTGGCTGCGTTGTATTTATTTTATTACGTGGTGCTACGGCCTTTAACGTTTTATCAATGGAACCGTTTTTACCTGGTATGTTATTCATTGTTGTCGTTTGTTATTCCATTTATCAATATATCACAATGGCTGGATGTTAAAAATATTGAAAACAGCTATCTTATCAATTCAATACCTGCCGTTGATAAATTTACATCGCATTCTTTTAATACTGCTGGTGAAGAAAACATTTTATCCGCAGTATTAAGTTGGAATGTTGCCGGGTTGTTGTTTTTAGCCGGTACAATAATAATGCTGAGCAGAATTTTATACCAGTATCTTTCACTCAGGGCGCTGAAACGCAAAGCTGTATTATTAAAAACCGGTGACTTTGAATTTTATGATGTGAACGGCCCTATCACTCCTTTCTCTTTTGCCAATGCTATTTTCATCAACAGCCGGTTGCATAGTGAAGAAGAGTTTCATAAAATACTCGAACATGAATTTGTTCATGTAAAACAAAAACATACCATAGACATTGTAGTAGCTGAACTGATTTGTGTTGTTAACTGGTTCAACCCTATCGCCTGGCTCATACGAAAATCCATTCGTCAGAATCTTGAATTCATTGCAGATAAAAATGTGCTGGATGGTGGTATTGATCCCCGCCGGTATCAATACCTGCTTCTAAAAGTGATGGGTCTTCCGCAGTATAGTATTACCAATAACTTTAGTTTCTCTTCATTAAAAAAACGTATTACCATGATGAACAAAATGAAAACCGCCAAAGTGCACCTGGTAAAATTCCTGTTCGTGTTGCCGTTGCTTACCCTGATGTTACTTGCTTTCAGGGATAAGATTACATTTAAAAACGATCCATTGATGTTAACTTATGCAGGTATTGTTATAAACGCAACAGACCATCAGCCATTGAAAAATATATTGATCAGGGAACTGAATACTAATACTGAAATTAAAACAGATGAGAATGGTTTTTTTAAGGTACGGGTACCCGTTAAAGATGATAGAACAATCCTTAAGATTAATATTCTCAAAGATGGTGAACTTAAAAAAGAAATGGCTATCAGGTGGGTGCCGTTTAAACCACAGGCATCCGAATCTTTTATTGGCCTTGTAAGTATAAATAATACATCATCAGCTTCAGTAAATTGTGATAACTGTTTTGAATACCAGGATCAGGTGATAGATAAAAACGGGTTATTTGTTAAAGATCTTTCTTATGAAATAGTACATAAGAAAATGCATGATTACCTGGAAGTTAAAAATGATTGGCAGTTTATCAGTCAAAGTAATAAACCCATTATCAGAATAAAAAACAACTTGTATGTTTTTTCCGGAGTCATTCCGTCAAGACCAGGTTCTAAGAAAGATTATCCATCGTCTTTCATATTGATGAACATTAAAGAGAATCCTGTGATATATTTAAATGGAGCTATATCAGGTATGGAAAGTGTAAATGCTACTGTAGGCAGGATCGCTATAAAACAAATTGATCTTTTGGATAAGGGAGCATCTCTAAAAAAATATGGCAATAGTGCTGAAGTGATTGATATTACTAAGTATTCGGGTATAGGTGCAGACACTATTCCACCAGCGCCCCTTTCACCGGCACCACCAGAACCTATCACTAAAAATTCTCCGGCTGCGCCGTTGCCGCCAGTTCCTTCTGTGCATCCTGAGGCAGTTGTAAATCCTGTTGCTCCACTACCTCCTGTGCCACCTGTAAAAAACCTGCCAGGTAAAGTACCGGTTACTGTTGTGATGCCAGTAACATCAATTCAAAAAATTACTGCGGTGAAGGAGGTGTCTTACATAAAGCAGGGGAAAGTGATTAATCAGAAGCAAGCTGTTACTTTTAAAGGGCCGGTGACCAGAAACGTTCCGGTTACAATCTTTACTGCTGTTGATACATTGCCTGCAAAGCAATCTGTTAACCTAAATGGCGGGCATGGCACCCATCAGCCGATATATATTGTTGATGGCATCATGCTGCCGGAAGGTAAAGACATTCAAAATATTGATCAGGCTTCAATTGAAGAAATAAATATTTTAAAAGGTGAAGAAGCTATAGCAATATATGGCAATAAGGGTAAAAACGGGGTTGTACAGGTTAAGATTAAAGAAATATATACAGCTTATGGTTCGATTTCGGTAACTGCATCAAAAGTTGCAGTGTCAAACATCAAGGATATAAAAAGTTTAATTATAGTTGACGGGATAGAAACTTCCAAAGAAAAATTTTCTGCGATGGAGCCGGATTTAATTAAAACTATAAGTATCCTAAAGGATAATTTGGGAATTAAATTATATGGTGATAAAGGTAAAAACGGGGTGATTCTTGTTACTACTAAGAAGGGGTTATAGAGGCTATATGTATTAACTTAAAATTTAACGCAGAGAACAGCCGGAGAAGGAAACACAGAGGGCGCAGAGAAAACTCTCTGCGCCCTCTGTGTTTCCTTCTCCGGCTGTTCTCTGCGTTAAAAAAACACTCACTTAACAGTCCAACCATAATTAACCAGATGTATTTCCAATTCCCTACCTTTGCCGCTCTTTAAAAAATAATTTTATGGCAACTACAGCAGATATGAGCCGTGGCCTGATAGTTAAACTGGAAGGCAGTTTATATTCGGTGGTCGAGTTCGGACAAAATAAAACAGCCCGGGCA
>CAXSIE010000044.1:4400-16396 GCA_964237295.1 uncultured Flavihumibacter sp.
AAAAAATCTGGGCTAAATTAAAAGGCGTTGACAACAACCGCTCTATTGAACATACCTGGAACAGTGGCGATACAATTTACCCGGTGCGTGTAGAAAAAAAACCTTACCAGTTTTTATATAAAGATGACAGCGGCTACAATTTTATGGACAACGAAACCTTTGAGCAGATATCCCTGGCGGCAGGAATGATTGATGCTCCCCAGTTTTTAAGGGATGGCCAGGAAGTAAATGTTTTGATCAATACGGAAACAGACCTTCCCATGAGCGTAGAGCTGCCTGATAAAATTGTGGTTTTGGTAACTTACAGCGAACCCGGAATGAAAGGAGATACCGCCACAAGAACTTTAAAGCCTGCTACCGTTGAAACAGGTGCCACTGTAATGGTACCATTATTTGTTAATGAAGGCGAATTGATCCGTGTGAATACTAAAACCGGTGATTATGTAGAAAGGGTAAAAGAATAATAATTAACTGGAATAGATACCTGTTTGATACACCACCTGCATTGACAATAAAATGATCTGTTGTCAGTTTTTTCAATTTGGATATTGGTATTGATATGTGCGTTTTAAGATTGGAATTCATATCTTAGCCGACCATTATAAACGGAAAATTGATTATTATGGATTTCAAACAAATACAAGAGTTGATCCGCATGATCAACAAATCCAACATCGGTGAGGTTACTATTGAAGAGAAGGGTTTTAAGGTTAGCATAAAACAAAAACAGGATGCGGCACAGCAAGTTATTGGTGCACAGGCACCTGTATATTCACCGGCACTCATGCAGTTGCCTGCCTCTTCACCTGCAGCAGTTGCTCCTTCAGCAGATAAGCCAAAGTTAGCTGCTGAGCCTGCTCCTTCTACTCTTGTAACCATAAAAAGCCCTATGATTGGTACTTTTTACAGAAGTCCATCACCTGAAGTTCCTTCTTTTGTGAACATTGGAGATGATGTGACTCCGGGTAAAGTGGTGTGTATTATTGAAGCCATGAAATTATTTAATGAAATTGAAAGCGAAATAAAAGGGAAAATTGTAAAGGTTCTTGTTGATGATGCTTCCCCGGTTGAATATGATCAGCCCCTGTTTTTAGTGGAACCAGCATAATAATTTAAAAGCAGTCAGTTTAAATTTTGAAAATGATAGCCATCACTTTCAGAATATTAAGTTGGCTTTTTTTATGCCGGTATTGCTGATTACAGCATTTAAAATTTTCAAATTCAAACGATGTTCAAAAAAATATTGATTGCTAACAGAGGAGAGATTGCGTTGCGCGTAATAAGAACCTGCAGAGAAATGGGTATCAAAACGATAGCCGTATATTCCACTGCCGACAAAGATAGCCTGCATGTTAAGTTTTCTGATGAAGCGGTTTGTATTGGTAAACCTGCAAGCTCTGATTCTTACCTGAATATTCCTCATATAATGGCTGCCGCTGAAATAACCAATGCCGATGGCATCCATCCCGGTTACGGATTTTTAGCAGAGAATGCAAAATTTGCTGAAATCTGCGGCGAGCATGGCATTAAATTTATAGGTCCCACGCCTTCCATGATCAATGCAATGGGTGATAAGATCACTGCCAAGGAAACCATGATAAAAGCAGGAGTGCCGGTAGTGCCGGGAGGTGAGGGTTTGCTGGAAAATGTAGCGGAAGCAAAACGCCTGGCAAAAGATATTGGTTACCCGGTAATACTGAAAGCAACAGCCGGCGGGGGTGGAAAAGGCATGCGTGTTGTTTGGGAAGAGAATGAAATTGAAAAAGCATTCATCAATGCCAAACAGGAAGCCGCTGCTTCTTTTAAGAACGACGGTATTTATATGGAAAAATTCGTGGAAGAACCCCGTCATATCGAGATACAGGTTGCCGGTGATCAATATGGAAAGGTGTGCCACTTAAGTGAAAGAGATTGTTCCATTCAGCGCAGGCACCAAAAGCTTGTGGAGGAATCTCCTTCTCCTTTTATGACTCCCGAGCTCCGGCATAGAATGGGAGAGGCAGCTATTAAAGCTGCTTCTGCAATTAATTATGAAAGTGTTGGTACCATTGAATTCCTGGTAGATAAAAACCGTAATTTCTATTTCATGGAAATGAATACGCGCATCCAGGTAGAACATTGCGTAACGGAAGAAGTGGTTAATTATGACCTGATTAAGGAACAAATTAAGATTGCAGCCGGCGAACCGATAACAGGATTGAATTACGAACCGCAGATGCATGCTATTGAATGCCGTATCAATGCCGAGGATCCTTACAATGATTTCCGCCCCAGCCCCGGGAAGATCACCGTGTTGCACCAGCCTGGCGGACATGGTATCCGGGTAGATTCGCATGTGTACGCAGGTTATACCATTCCGCCTTATTACGATTCATTGATCTCAAAAATTATAGCTGTTGCCAGAACCCGCAATGAAGCGATAAGTACCATGCACCGTGCATTATCTGAATACATAATTGAAGGAATTAAAACAACCATACCCTTTCACCTGCAGTTAATGAAGGATGAACGTTTCCGCAGCGGTGATTTCAATACAAAATTCCTGGATAATTTTAAGCTTGTATAATAACAGGTGTGCCACTAAGCCACGAAGGCACAAAGGAGCACTAAGATATTACTTT
Organism: uncultured Flavihumibacter sp.; assembly: GCA_964237295.1. GTDB lineage: Bacteria > Bacteroidota > Bacteroidia > Chitinophagales > Chitinophagaceae > JADCRZ01. The sequence goes on from CAXSIE010000044.1 coordinate 7,022, forward strand.
GTGCTTTCTTTGTGCCTTCGTGGCTTAGTGGCACACCTGTTTCTTAACAGAAACAATGTAACCTTACTTTCTTCCCGCTTTCTTATCTTCTTTCAATTTGCTTTGCTGCTCCTGTGTAAGAAATGAATTCATTTTATCAGTTCTTTCTTTCTTAAGTGCAGCAAGCTGTTGTTTCTTTTCTTTTTTGCTAAAGCTTTGATTGTCTTTGATTGCATGCGCTTTATCTTTAAAATTCTTATTTACATCTTTCATTTGCTTTGCCTGGTCCGATGTAAGATTCAGGTCCGCAACCATTTTCTTGCGTTCTTCTTTTTTTGTTTCCTGTTTTGTCAGGGCAGGGGAATTTTGCGCCTGAGACATCATTGCAAAACCTGTAAGAAACAAACCGATAGCTAATAACTTTTTCATACTTTATATTTTATAAGTATGTGAGACGTTACTTATAATTTCCGGTTTAACCCTTTACTGTTAAACTTTGTTATAGGTATTTGAGTACTTATAAAAAATCAACTATCATCTCTTCCGTTTTACCGGCAGCCCCATAGAACTCCGCCAGCTTGCGTATAACATTTTCTACCATGGCGTCCGGACAAGAAGCACCGCTGGTAAGTAAAATTTTAACCGGCCGGATATCGGGAAGAAAATTAGCTGTAAGTAATTCCTGTTTCGTATGAAAATTATAATGGAGGATTTCTTTCGGGGATAAAATATTTTCTTCTGAATTGATAAAGAAGGTGGGTAATTTCTCTTCGCAAAGTTCAACCAGGTGAGAGGTATTGGAAGAATTATAGCCGCCCACAACGATTGCAAGATCTGCCGGTGTATTAAGCATGCCGGAAACCGCAGTCTGATTATCGTTGGTGGCGTAACATAATGTATCCCGGGTATCGGCAAATCGTTCGCCAACAGTTACAACCGTAAGATTATATCTGGCGATCATAGTTTGTTTAAGGAAATCTGAAATGGCTTGCGTATCACTTGCCAGCATGGTAGTCTGGTTAACTACGCCGATGCGAGCCAGGTCTGTCTTTACATCAAACCCTTCACTGAACTGGCCTTTAAACGCTGTTGCAAACTGCTCAGCCGGTTTTTCACCATTTATATATTTCGCCAGTTCAATAGCTTCTTTCATATTATTCAGTACAAGTGTAGGCGTATGAAAGGAAGCATGGGAAAATGTTGCCCTTGTTTCTTCATGATCCGGTTTGCCATGAACGATTACAGTATAATCCTTCTTTGCGATCTGCTCTGAACGGTTCCATACTTTTTCCACGAACGGGCAGGTGGTATTGTATTTTGCGGTTTGGATGCCTATGTTATTTAATTTTTTTTCGATGTCGAGGGTAGTACCAAACGCGGGAATTATAACAATATCATCAGCGTTCAAAACTGAAAAGGGAATGAGCTGGTTGCCATGCGTATCCTGGAGAAACTGTAAGCCTCTTTGTTGCAGATCGGCATTAACATGAGGATTATGGATCATCTCACTAAGCAGGAATATCCTTCTGCCGGGATTTTCCTCCAGCGTACGAAAAGAAATCTCAATGGCATTTTCTACCCCGTAACAGAATCCAAAATGACGCGCAAGATATATATGTAAAAGGCCAAAATCCAGTAAGGTAGGTGAATAATCTTTTTTTAGCTTGTCGTCCAGCTTTCTTTTATTTTTAATAGCATTGATAAGCGGACTACGATATGTTACAGGTATGTTGAATGTCTTCATTGTGCTGATGATAGAACCAGTGCAAAGGTACAAAGGAACTTTGAATTGCAAAGAATGGCCACTAAGGCACAAAGAAATTTAAAGAAGATAAAGCAACAAAAGAAATTTTTAAGCGTAATACTTCTTAAGACACTGGCATAATAAATCACTTTGTGTTTCTTTGCGCCTTAGTGTCTTCGCGGTTAGATAAAGGGACACAGATAAAAGCAAACATTTTTCATTCTTAATAGAAAGCATGACTGAACAATTTATACCGGTAAGCTGGAGCAATAACACAAACATTTACGAAGTGAACTTGCGGCAGTATACTGCGGAGGGTACCTTCCTTGCATTTGAAAAAGAGCTTCCCCGGTTGAAAGATATGGGCATCGAAGTACTTTGGTTTATGCCAATTACTCCTATAAGCGAAAAAAAACGCCAGGGAACATTAGGCAGTTACTATGCGTGCTCTGATTATACCGCAACAAATAGGGAGTTTGGCAGTATTGATGATTTTAAGCACCTGGTGAGCGCCGCCCACTCACTAAATTTTAAAGTTATTATAGACTGGGTGGCTAATCATACCGGTTGGGATCATCGCTGGACCTGGGAACACCCCGACTACTATCGCCGCAATTACGAAAATAATTTTTATGAAGCAAATGGCTGGGAAGATGTGATTGATCTGAATTATGATAATCCTGAAGTACATAAAGCAATGCTTGATGCTATGAAGTTCTGGATTGATGAGTGCGATATAGACGGGTTCCGTTGCGACATGGCCATGCTGGTGCCATTGAATTTTTGGAAACAGGTAAGGACAGCATTAGACAGCATCAAAAAATTATTCTGGCTTGCGGAATGCGAAGAAATCAATTATCATGAAGTATTCGATATTACTTATGCCTGGAAATTTTTGCATTGCATGGAAGCTTTCTGGCGCAATGAAACAGGCATTGATGGACTTTCCTACGTGCTGGAAAATTACCAAAACACATTTCCACCGGCAGCCATGCATGCTTTGTTTACAACAAACCACGATGAAAACTCCCATAGCGGCAGTGAATACGAGCGCCTGGGAAGTGCAGCCAATACTTTTGCCGTATTGTGCAGTACCTGGAACGGCATCCCGTTAATTTATAGCGGACAGGAGATGCCCAATAAAAAAAGACTGAAATTCTTTGATAAAGATCCAATAGAATGGGATGGGCACTATGAATTGCACAGCTTATTTAAAAAGCTGTTAACACTAAGAAAAACCAACCCGGCGATGCAAATTACCGGTTTGCAGGTTCAGCGCATTTCAAGTAATGACAACAGGTGCATTTTTTCTTTTTTAAGAAAAAATGGTTCCGACGAAGTACTCGTAATTTTAAATCTCTCACATGAAGAGAAACCCCAGGTTCAATTGTATACTCAGCTAAACGGACGGTATAAAAGTATTTTCAGCGAAGAAGTAATTGAGATAAATGGTGACAGTAAATTTCCCTTGCAGGCCTGGGCATTCCTGGTTTACGAAAAAGTGTAAGCGTTTTATAGTAACATAAAAAAGGCCGGGATATACATCCCGGCCTTTTTTTTATAAGTTCTTGATTTTAATCAGTATCAGGTTTTATTTTGTAAGGAAAGATACCTTCGAATCCGGGGTACATTCCTTCCAGCTTAATTTCACCTGTTGATTTATCTATTTCTTTACGGAAGTCTTCCAGGTTCAAAACCTCTTTTCCATTAACCTTTGTAATAACATAATTTTCATCCATCCTTGTTTTAATGAAAGCGCCTTTTTCTTTGTTGATCTCTTTTACTCTAACACCACCTTTAATGCCCATATCTACTGCTTCTTTTTTTGGTAATGTTTCAAAAGTTGCACCCAGCTTATCCATTATCGAGTTTTTAACAACATCGGTATTATTGGAGCGATTTTTAAATGTCAGGTTGGTATTATATTCTTTTCCGTCTCTTAAGTAGCTAAGAGTGATTTTATCGCCGGGGCGGTAAGTAGCAACCTGTCCTACCATCTCTGCTCCGGTATATACAGGCACACCATTTATCTTAGTGATGAAATCGCCTTTTTTAAGACCGGCAGGTTTAGCAGCACCTTCTTCGGTTACATCCATAACATATACTCCTTCTCCATCCTTAATATTTTGTTCTTTCTTATATTCTTCAGTAATACCTTCAGGAGCATATTGAATTCCAAGATAAGCTCTTTGTACAGTACCGAATTTTACCAGGTCAGCCATAACCTTTTGTACAATATTCACAGGAATAGTGAATGAATATCCGGCATACGAACCTGTAGGAGAGGCAATTGCCGAATTTATACCAATCAGTTTGCCTTCTGTGTTCACAAGCGGTCCACCGCTATTACCCGGATTTACTGCTGCATCTGTCTGGATAAAAGATTCAATAGGAGACTCACTCTTGCGTCGGTTAATTTCCAGGGTTCTGCCTTTAGCACTTACAATACCTGCTGTAACGGTTGTTTCAAGGTTAAGCGGATACCCTACTGCCAATACCCACTGGCCGATTTTTACTTCATCTGAGTTTCCATATAACATAAAGGGAAGTCCTTTAGCATCAATTTTTAAGATAGCGAGGTCGCTACTGGCATCAAGACCAACCATCTTTGCCTTGAAAGATCTCCTGTTGCTTAAAGTAACCGTTATGTCATCGGCACCATCTATAACATGATTATTAGTTACTATGTAACCATCCTCACTGATGATTACGCCGGAACCGGAAGCCTGTTGAGGCATGGACCTGGAACGGTCTCCAAACATGTCGCCCCAATCTTCTCCGAACAAATCCGAAAACGGACTTCTTCTTGGAAGATTATTACTTGCTTTGGCTGTTGTTTTTGTTTTGATGTGAACAGTGGCAGGGATTGTTGAACTTGCTGCTCCGGTAAAATCTACCAGTCCATTAGGAGTTCCGGGAACGCCGTCTATAAATCCTGTATAATTAGCAGGCGCCGGTGTTTTTCCGCTTTTTGCATTTCCGCTTTCATAATGGTAGGTTTCTTTTTCCAGAATTCGGCTATAAGTCCAAACACTACCAACAGCCGTAGAAGCACTAATAAGCATTATAGCAGCTACTTGTTTGAATTTCATATCTATATCTTTATTTTAATTATTAATTTATTATTTCAAATTACATGCCCTTCCATAACAATTTAACGAGGAATACTTTTGTTTGTTTTTCTTACTTTGAGTTTAACAATAGTTTTACTAAAACCTTCGTACATATCCTAATAAAGTTACCATTATTTTGTTGTCAAAAAAACTGGTTTTATGTGGTAATACATGATTTCTGTAAGGTAAAACAACTTTTACTCTTATAACGTTCATAAAAGCCTTTTAGTTAAGAGTGCCGATAGAAAAGCAAAATGTCAGGATAATATGACGTAAGTTGAAATCCAGAGACACAAAGACAGGAAGATTTTTTTTAGAAAGGGTTAATCAAAATTACAATGTGCCTTAGCCTGCCTCCCTTGTTCAATGCCTCAAAGTTGTAGAAGAAATTTCATAGTATCCATGCCATCCGCATAATCATTTAAAGATGGGTATTGAGAATTCCCCAAAGGCAGGTATCCTTCCCCGGCAATGCACTGGATATCGGGGTTCTCTTCCAATGTTTTTTTTAATGTTGACGGATCGGAATAAAACTCGTAATTAAGCTGACTGATAGGGGAAAAGATGCTGTTGTTTTCTGATAGCAGCAATGTGCCATTGGTCATATAGTATTTATGGTTCAGCAAATGGATAGCCAGCTGGTAGTCGTAATTGTTTTTGTATTTATGATGATCAATAAAGTACTCGTATTTTTTGAAGGCTGCCAGCAGTGGAACAAAATCATATTCCCTGGGAACATAAATTTTTGTAACGTTCCTGCATCCGAGGCCAAAATATAAATGAATATCATCGGATAGTTTTTCCAGACCATCTGCAGATTCGTTCCCATTCAATATCGCCACCGAGGTCCGGTTCTTTCTAATTATGCTTGGATACTTGTTAAAGTAATACTCAAAATACCGGGCTGAGTTATTACTTCCGGTGGCAATATAGGCATCGGAACCTTTTAATACGCCACCGAATACAGATTGAGCAAGGAGCTCAGAATTCCATGAAATTAATTGATCCAGCAGGTGCTTTATTAACACTTCATCTTTGGAGGAACTCTTTATAAAAGCCTTGTGTCCTGATAAAAAGATACACATCCAGTCGTGAAAGCCTACTAAAGGAATGTTGCCCGCCATTACCAGTCCAACAGTTTTAGGTAACGGCGCTGCATAGGGAAGAAGATATAAACGGGCGAATGCATGTAATTTTTCCGCTTGTAGAAATTGTTCTGCTATGTTTACAGAAGCCAGGTTGGTAAATTCGGGAGTGAACCAGCTGTTTTGCCTTTCAGCATCTTGTTTAGCCTGTTTCCAGCTTTCATTGTTTTGTAAAATATACTCTCCAAGACGAATTAATAAATCAATCCGTTGTTGTAAATTCATGTGTACAAAATTTTGTGCAGGGTTGATAACAATCAGCTTTCAGCCGTCGGCTATCATCAGGTTAATGCCATGTAATGGTTATATTTCCTTTTGATAGTTAAAAGCTGCTAGCTGAAAGCCCATCCTTAACCCGAGTTATTTCAATTTAGGGATGGTTATTTCATTTTGCATTCCTAAATTTGTGTGTAAAGTTAACGCTATAAAATCCATTAAAAATTTAAGAGTCATGGCAATAAAAATAACCGAAGAATGCATCAACTGCGGAGCTTGTGAACCGGAATGTCCTAATAATGCTATTTATGAAGGTGGTGTTGAATGGGCAATTGCTGATGGAACGTCCGTTAAGGGAACGTTTGTATTATTAGATGGTACCGTGGTGGAAGCGGATACAAGAAATAACCCGGTAAGTGTTGATACTTATTATATTACTCCCAACAAGTGTACGGAGTGTCAGGGGTTTCATGAAGAACCGCAGTGTGCAGCAGTTTGTCCGGTAGATTGCTGCGTACCCGATGAGATGTACAGGGAAACAGTAGAGGAGCTGATGGCTAAAAAAGAAAAGCTTCATATATAAGGTGGATAAGTTCTTATTTCTTTATTTCGGTTATTTTAAAAATAAAACTACCTTAACTTCCTCAATCGGTTATAACGCAGCCGCAAAGCTGCTTTAAATAGGCGGGTGATATTTTCCGTCGTCAGGTGAAGGTTCAACCTTCACCTTTTTTGTATTAGCTTGACCATAATGATTACGGCTTGTTTTGTTGATTGATTGCCCTGTTTTCCGCTTGATACGATATCAACCAGATTATAGCATCATTCTATATCAATAATAATATAGATAAGCCGGCAACTAAATTATTATATCATTTAACAACAAAAAACTGCAATGAAAAAAATAATCTTACCAATAATTTGTATGCTGCCATCAGTCATTTTGTTGGCACAAAAGAACCCATTGGATCATTCCGTATACGACCAATGGCAAAGCGTGGCAGATAAAAAAATAAGCAATGATGGAAAATGGTTCGTATACACAGTTAACCCGCAGGAAGGTGATGGAGAAACCGTTATTCAGTCGTTCGATAAAACATACCGCAAAGTTATACCACGTGGTTATAATGCAACGATTACCGAAGACAGCAGGTACGCCATTGTTAAAATACGCTCTTATTATAAAACCATTCGTGAAGCAAGGATTAAACGAAGGATGGCAGATGACATGCCTAAAGATTCATTGGCAATTGTAACGCTCGGTAAAGACAGCCTGATAAAGATCGCAAGGATAAAAAACTATAAAACGCCCAAAAAGGCAGGCGGGGCATGGGTATCTTATCTTTATGAAAAAGGTTTGAATGAACCCAGAACAAAATTCACACCTGATTCATTAGAAGCGTCTACTTCTCTCACCAGGATGGTTGACAGCCTTTTATTTATTGCCGACAGTTTAAGAAACATGGCGGAGGAAATAAAAACCAAAGGTGTGGTGGCCCTGCAGGCTACTTCAAAAAAAGACAGCAGTGGCCCGACACTGAAACCCGGAGAGGAAGGAACAGAGCTTGTTGTACATAATTTACTGACCGGTGTAAAAAAGCACTTCATGCTGGTTAGCGATTATTATTTTAACGAGATGGGCACCGTGGCAGTAATCTCCACCACTAAAAAAAATAAAGACCCGCATTCAAAAGCTTCGGTTTTATGGGTAGATCTCACAACAGGAAAAACCGACACAATTTTCAAACGCTTCAATGATGTTAGAACCCTTGCCCTACAGGACGACGGATCGCAACTGGCTTTTATTGCTGAAAGGGATAGTGTTGCAAGAGGCATGAGAAAATTTTATAAACTATGGTATTACAGGCCAGGCATGGACAGCGCTGTTTTAAAAGTTGATACCACCACTGCAGGCATTATGAAAGGACTTACGGTTAATGAAAATGTAAAACCGGTATTCAGTAAGGATGGGAAAAAAATATATTTCTCCGTTTCCCCGATAAGGCGTCAGAAGAACACCGAGCTCGTTGAGTTTGAAACGGCAAGACTTGATATCTGGAACTATAAAGATGACTACCTGCAGCCGCAACAGCTGGTAAACCTGAACAGGGAACTCAGGAGGGGCTACCTGGCCGTTTTGCATACTGATATTAACAAAACAGTTCAGCTGGGTTCGGATGATGCGGAAGATATCAACCTGCTTAATGAAGGCAACTCGGATTATGTACTGGCTACTTCAACAAAAGGAAACCGTATAGAGTCACAGTGGATGGGCTTTTCTGCAAGAACCGCTTACCTGATCTCTACAAAAGACGGTTCCAGGAAAAAAATAAAAGATAAGCAACACTTTAACTTAACTGCTTCTCCCGGAGGCAGATATGTACTATGGTACGACGCTACCACCCGGAACTACTTTACCTACAATACAGCTAGCGGAGATACAAAGAATATTACCAGGTTGATTCCTGAAGGTTTATTCGATGATGAGAATGATACTCCGGAAGACCCTTTGTCTTATGGCATAGGAGGATGGGTTGAAAATGATAAAGCGCTGTTAATTAATGATAAATATGATGTTTGGCAGGTAGATCCGGATGGAGTGCAGTCTCCTGTAAACATTACCAATGGTTATGGTAAGAAAAACAACATTGAATTAAGGAATATAAATTTTGACCGGCAGGATGAAGGGCGTATAAGAAGGGACAGCATAGCAAATCCTTTAAAAGCCGGACAGCAACTTATTTTCAGCGCTTTTAATAAAACAACAAAGTATGCCGGTTATTATACGAAAGCTTTAAATAAGAAAGGCGATCCCGCGGAGCTTGTTATGTCGCCCAATACCTATATGCAGCCTGAGAAAGCCGCCAATGCGGAAGCATTTATTGTAACAAAGGCAAGTATCAGTGCAATGGATGTGTACACTTCTAAAGACCTGAAATCGTTTGCCAAAGTGAGTAGCCTGAACGATCAGCAAAAAAAATATAACTGGCTGACATCCGAGCTGGTGAAATGGAAAATGTTTGACGGGCGGGAGGCGGAAGGCTTATTGTTTAAACCGGAAAATTTCGACTCTACAAAGAAATATCCGGTTGTATTCTATTTCTATGAAAGACTTTCCGATGGATTATACAATTACCGGGCTCCGGCGCCAAGCGCATCCACTATTAATATACCTTAC
>CAXSIE010000044.1:16423-18920 GCA_964237295.1 uncultured Flavihumibacter sp.
TGAAGATGCTTATAATTCCGTAGGCTCGGCAGCAAAATTCCTTTCAAAAAAATCATGGGTAGACTCAACAAAGCTCGCTATCCAGGGACAAAGCTGGGGAGGCTACCAGGTAGCGTACCTGGTTACCAGAACAAATATGTTTGCCGTGGCAAGCGCCGGCGCACCTGTTGCTAACATGACAAGCGCTTATGGCGGCATTCGTTGGGGAACAGGGCTCAACCGGCAGTTTCAATACGAGCACACCCAAAGCAGGATCGGGGCTACTTTATGGGACAGTACCGAACTCTATATTAAGAATTCTCCTTTGTTCAGTGCTCCTAAAATAACTACACCTTTACTGATTATGCATAATGATGCAGATGGATCGGTTCCCTGGTACCAGGGTATAGAATTATTCACTGCAATGCGTCGCCTCGGAAAGCAGGTTTGGATGCTTCAATACAATGGAGAAGACCATAACCTTGTGGAAAGAAGGAACAGGAAGGATCTTTCCATCAGGCTATCACAATACTTTGATCACTTCTTAAAGGGTGCCCCTGCGCCTAAATGGTTGGAAGAAGGGGTTCCGGCAACTTTAAAAGGTATCGACTGGGGGTTGGAGCCTACATCCGGCACTTCTGCTGAGAAGAAAAGTTTTTGAGGATTCGCTCCCCTTTTTGAACCATAGAGCAATGCAAGAGAAAAAAGAAGAGGTTACACAGAGGACGTTCTCTGTGTAACCTCTTCTTCTTTCTCTTATATTGCTCTGTGGTTCAAAAAAAACACTACCAGATTTCTTTTTTTACTGAATCTTTGCGGTGACTAATACAATTTCAAACAATGGATAAGCGGCCCACTATTGCTTTCATCACCGGCGGGTATTCAGGTGAATCGGTTATTTCCTATAAAAGTGCCGTCACTATAGAAAACAACCTCGATACCGAAAAATTCATTATTTACAAAATTGACATTACTCCCCGGGGTTGGTTCCATGATACTTCAGACGGGTTAAAAATTCAGGTTGACAAGAACGATTTCAGTCTTACGATAAAGGGAGATACAATTCTTTTCGATGCAGTGCTGGTGGGCATCCATGGAACTCCAGGTGAAGATGGCAAATTACAGGGGTATTTCGATCTCTTAAATCTTCCTTATACCAGTTGTGACGCTGCTGTTTCAGCCCTTACTTTTAACAAGCGTTATACAGTTGCCGTTGCTTCTTTTGCCGGTATCGCCGTATCAAAATCCTTGCATATTTTCAAACACAGTCCGCTTAGTGTAAAGGAAATTGCCGAACGCCTGCAACTGCCTTTTTTTGTAAAACCTAATAATGGCGGAAGCAGTATAGGTATGTCGAAAGTGACAAGGGAAGAAGATATTGCCGCATCGCTGGACAAAGCCTTTAAGGAAGATGACCAGGTATTGATCGAGGAATTTATTTCAGGAAGGGAATTTACTATCGGCGTTTTTAAAAGCAAAGGTGAAATTATTACCCTGCCTTTCACTGAGATAATTCCTAAAAAAGATTTTTTTGATTACGAAGCTAAATATACTGCCGGCATGAGTGAAGAAATTACGCCGGCGAAAGTGGAAGAAAGCATCGCTGAAAAAGTGCGCACTACAGCCAGGAAGGTTTATGATATTTTTAATTGCCAGGGTATTGTGCGGATAGATTTTATATATAATGAAGAAAAAGGATTGCCTTTCATGCTGGAGATCAATACAGTTCCAGGACAAAGCGAAGCCAGTATCGTTCCCCAGCAGGTTAAGGCAATGGGCTGGACTTTACAAGAATTTTATACTTCCCTCATTGAAGAAATATTGGTACGTAAATAATTTTTGGTTTCTTTGAATGGTATTTATTATTTGACCCAAATCCGACCGGAATATTTTCCCGGAATAATTAAAATTTTTACCCGTGTTTAAATTTATTACAAGCCGGCCATTATGGGTTAATATGTTGTTCGCTATATTCCTGGTCGGTTTTATATTCCTCATTTTTCTTGGGTCACTTGGTATCCTCACAAGACATAACAGGATATTGAAAATACCTTCCGTTACAGGTAAAACAATGATCGAGGCTACAAAATTGTTGAACGCGCAGGGTTTTGATGTGCAGGTACAGGATTCGGTTTATATAGACACCATTCCTGTTTTAACTGTAACACGTCAGGTTCCGGAAGCTGATGCACTGGTGAAAATCAATCGTACAGTATATCTTACCGTAAATCGTTCGGTGCCACCGATGATTGTTATGCCAAGACTAATGGGAAGCTTTAGGAATGCAGTGATGATCCTGAAACAGTTTGGCCTGAAGCTGGGCGATACCTCTTACCGGCCGGATTTTGCCAAGAACTCTATATTAAGCCAGTTATATAATGGCAAAGAGATTAAACCGGGAACAAAAATCCCTATGGGATCGGCTATATCACTGGTATTAGGCAGCGGCCTTTCCAATACAAACATGAGTGTTCCGGATTTATTCGGGATGAGTTACGAAGAAGCGCAGTCACGGTTA
>CAXSIE010000045.1:0-2762 GCA_964237295.1 uncultured Flavihumibacter sp.
TTTCTCACCTCTTTGTTCCCTTAAAAATATGGGTACCAATGTAATAATGGTAACCATAAAAGATAGTGTTAGCATAGCTGCCTCAAAACTGTATTTATTCAATATCCAGCTACATAATACCAAAGACAAAGAACTACCAACCATTCTTGAGCCCTGCATATACCCGTTTGCACGGGCTTGCTGATCATCCGGAATAACATCTACTGCCATTGCGTCTCCTGCTGCATCCTGGATGGCACCAAAAGATGAGACAACAAAAGCTGCGGCCATAAATAAGTTCAGGTTGTATAACGGATCCGGTACAAAAGCCAAAGCGATAATACTTAGCATTAAACCCAGGTGTCCAAAAAGTACCCAGGGCCTTTTTCTACCCATAGGCAAATACGTATAACGATCCATCAGGGGAGCAACCACAAATTTAAACGTCCACGGAAGTGAACAAGCTACAGCAAACCCGCCAATCTCACCTGCTGATTTTCCTTCCATCGCCATCCATGCCGGAATACCGATAAATAACATTCCCTGGGGAAGTCCTTCAGTGAAATATAAGGCAGTAAAATTGAAATATCTCAAAAAAGCACTATCAGATAGGGTTGGAATATTAATTTTTTTATTCATAAATACGAGTGATTTTCTCTTCTGGTAACCTTATTTACTGGAAGATGGGAACTTTGGTGAATTGATCAGGTAGCGGACGAGGCACATTCGGATTCGTGTTAATCTCTTGCTGGGGATAAATAAAACGTTGTGGTTTTCGATTGCCTGCATATAGAGGTATTGACAACTGTACAACAGGAACCGATGAGGCAAGACGACGGTAATCATTAAAGGCTTCATATTGCATCAAAAAAAAGATATACCGCTGACTGATAATTTCATAAAGCAAGGCGGTTTGCACAGTCGTTAAGTTTGTCGGATTCGCCAGCCCGGTGAGGCTAAAATCATTGAGCGTGTAAGCATCATATTTCCGATTTGCAGCAGAAAAAGTTTTGCCGTTCAGGTAGCCTGTTGCCAGCCCGGCTCTCATACTGTTAAGTGCTGCCAAAGCTTTAGTGGCATCGCCAAGACGGGCTTGTGCTTCGGCAATGATCAACTGATTTTCGTAATACGTGATGATAGGATGTGGTGCATCTGCTGTAAAAGCGCCGTCTGTAGTGTTAGGGTCAAGGCTGCCCGGAGTAGTGATACCCACTTTTATATAGTGATGATAGAGCGCCGTTTCATTCGTTTTTGTATTTGCAGCATTTATACGTGACTGCATCAATGTAAGAATATAAGTTCCTTCGAAACCCGTATCACCCGCCCGGCTGACTCTGAAAAAATCATAGTTTTGGTTGTTGTCAACACCCTGGCTTGTACCGTGTACCACCAGCGCATCGCCATTTGTATTTTTAATACCCAAATCGGCACTTGCGACAGCTTGCGCATATTGCCCTGTATGTAAATACAACCTGGCTTTCAAGGTATAAGCAGCGGCTTTCCATTTTGTTATATTTCCCTGATAGATAAAATCCTGGGACCCAAAAGCTAGTCCTGTCGGGGCAGAGAGGTTAGCGACTGCTTTGTCCAATGTGTTCTGAAGTGCCGTATAAACATCCGTTTGCTTATCGAATACAGGAGTAGGAAAGTTGTCTTTGTCGAATGCCTGGCTGTATGGCACATCGCCATATAGATCTGTAGCTTTGGCGATAACGAGCGCTTCCAATATTTGTCCCACACCTTTTGTCCATCTATCTCCCAAATCATTTGCTTTGGATTGGATCAGCCTGGCCTGGCTGGCAACCGGATAAAGCGTATTCCAATTAAAGACCTGAGAAGAAACTATGTATTGAGCATAGCCCTGATGGGCACGTGACAAACCATTTAGTTCGCCCGCCCATATAGAGGCTATACGAACGTCTGTGTCTTCATGGAGAAAAGAAACGCCCAGAAGGGTGCCGGCCAGTAATGTTCTCACGTCTACATCGGTAACCGCATTGGGGTTGTTTTGGATGTCATTTTCGTCAAAAACTTTTTTGCACCCATTCAATATACCTGAAGTGAGCAATATAGCAAATAGTATAGTAGAGCGGCAATTTTTCATAATTCAACTTTTTTTCCAGCTTAGTATTTAATTAAAATTGAAAGCAGTAAGGACTTTGTATTTGGATTTGTAAACCAGTCCTGGCCCCGTGCAAGGCCGGCGCCGGATACGTTTACTTCCGGATCAGTACCACGGTATGGTGTCCATAAAACCAGGTTTCGCCCGGTAAGGCTGAAGTCAATACCGGACAGGTGTGTAAGTTTGCGGAATTTAAAATTATTTACACTGTAGACAAGCGTAATTTCCCGGATACGGGATGCACTTGCATTTTCCACAAATTGTTTATAAGAAGCCGTGTTTGATGCAGTACCCCTGCCTTGCCACCAGGCCTGGTTTATTGCAACAGGCCCGGCTCCAAAATCTTTGATCTGGCCTTGAAAGCTGGTGCCCGCCGGGATTGTATTGCCATTTACATCTTTCAGGCCACCAGCCGGCGCCACTACCGTGTTGCCCTGATCTCCATGCGTACCGAATGCATATAAAGACCCCCGTGTTCCGTTAAAGAAATCATTTCCCGAAACCCGGTCAAACAGCAGAAAAAGAGACAAATTGTTGAAGGAAAAGGTGGTACTTAAGCCTCCACGCCAGTCAGGGTTCGGATCACCGATAATTTCAACGTCGGTACCTGCTTGCGGAAAGCCATTAGCATCCAGAAGATAGGCTCCGTTTTTATCTTTTA
>CAXSIE010000045.1:2792-6426 GCA_964237295.1 uncultured Flavihumibacter sp.
CCCGGAATCAAAGAGGCATTTTCTATGAAGCTATCAGGCAGCGTATATGCTTTAACTCCTGCCAAGGAAACCACTTTATTTCGGTTCTTAGAGAAGTTAGCCGATAGATTCCATTTAAAAGCACCGCGCCTTAATACCTCAATAGTAGCTTCCAGCTCAAGTCCTTTATTTTTCAATTCGGCAGCATTGCTGTTACGCACTGTAAAGCCCGTTGCGCTGGCTACGTTTAGGGGCAATATCACATCTTCGGTACGGTTGCTATATCCGGTAGCAGATAAACTGATCCGGTTTTTAAAGAAACGAAGATCCACTCCTATTTCAGTTTCCGTTTTAATCTCCGGTCGTAAAAACTCATTGCCTGCTACTGTACTGCGTACATAACCACCATCGTAGAGTGGACTTATGCCTGACAAGCCACTGGAAAAATCATCCCTGTAGCCCGCGGTACCGAAGCTGGTAAAGTTTTGATAAGGCTGAGGCTGAATACCCACCTGTCCCCAGGTTAACCGAAGCTTTCCAAAACTCAAAACCGAACTGTTGTTAATAGGTTTCAAATGGCTGAACTGCCAGGCTAACGCAGCAGAGGGAAAGAAAAAACTATTTTTTGTTTTTGAACCAAAGGTGGAAGCAAGCTCGTTTCTACCCGTAAACGTTACATACAACATATCGTATGCTTCAATATCTGCCTCGGCATAGAATGCATAGTTACGGATCAGGGAATTATAGTTATTAGCTGATAAGTTTGAGTTCAGCGCATTGGTAAGGATATCAGGAGCGGTAGGAATAATCAAGTTGGTTATCGCATCTGATAAAGTAGCCCTTCTGCGGCTGTTGTAGTTAAAGCCCGCCAACAATGATCCACCGAAATGATCATTGAAAGTTTTTTTCGCGACAGCGAACAAATCAGTATTGAACTGTTTTTCTGTTATCCAGTTTTTAGAAAGGTAACCTTTTGCAAAATTGGCAGCGTTACGGGAAAAACGTTCCAAACGGTTATCCGTAAAGTTATCAATACCAAACCGGCCTGTTGTGGTCAGCCAGCTAACAGGTGTCAGATTAAGGTCCACCGCACCGATAAGGCGATCGACGTCGCTGGTGTTGCGGTTGTTATTAATGTTCCATAACGGATTGGCATATATGGTACTTAAATCTTTTCCCAACGGATTACGATAAGAGACGTGAGCATCCGGAAATACCTGACCTCCCGGGTCGGTATATACACCCGTAAATAATGCGTTATTAAAGTCGGCGGGAGTACGTAAACTGCTCAATAAAATTCCATCTACATTGTCGCCCTCCTGTACCCTGGACGAATTGATTTTAGTGTAGCCTACATTTGCGCTTGCCTGAAACCAATCGGTAAATTGACTGGATACATTTATCCTCGCTGTCTTACGGTTATAATCACTAAAAGCTTTCACAACTCCCTGTTGCTTAAGATCACCATAGCTGATTAAAAAGTTAGACTTTTCATTGCCACCGCTAATGTTCAGGCTGTTATCCAGAAAATGACCGGTTTGGAATGCATCTTCTGCATGATTGTAAGTATCAGCCGAATTTTTTCCGCCGTGTGAATTGGCTGTTGTACCAGGTAAGATGGCATAACGTTTAGTGCCATCCGAAAATGTAACGAACCCCTGATAACCCGGGTCAGCGGGGTCTGTAATAAAGGCATCTACACCACCGGGCCGGTCAGCAATCAGATCACCAAAACTTGCCCTGTTACCCTGGATGTAATTACCATTAGAGCCTTGTCCATAATTGTACTGTAATGGATGCATTTTGTTTACACGGTCAAAGGAGACAGTAGATTTGAACGATATATTTAATCTGCCATCGGTGTCTTTACCTTTTTTTGTAGTGATGATTATCACACCATTGGCAGCTCTCGATCCCCAAAGGGCGGCAGCAGAAGCGCCTTTCAAAACTTCTACACGCTCGATATCTTCCGGATTGATGTCATTAATACGCGATTGCTGAATAATTCCATTACTTCTGGTGGCTCCTGAATTATCGCTGGAATTGCTTACAGGCATTCCATCAACAATAAAAAGCGGTTGTGCATTTCCGCTAATAGTATTTTGTCCTCTTATTTGTATATAAGCGCCGGCACCGGGATCGCCACCATTGCGGGTAATTAAAACGCCGGCAGATTTAGCGCTCAATCCCGTCAACACTCCAGTTTCTCCGGAGTGGGCGATAGTTTCTCCTTTAACTGTAGAAGCGGACGAAGCAAATTTGTCACGCGCTCCTATTATGCCCAGCGCTGTTATGACGGTGGTTTCTAACTGTTCGGTCTCATGTTTCAGCTCAACATTGATGATCGTTCGTCCTCCGGTTATCTCTTCTATGGTTTTCATCCCTATTGAAGAAAAAAGCAATGTTGAAGCGGAGGATGATACCTTTATAGTGTATTTTCCATTCTTGTCTGTTGAAGTACCTATGGAAGTTCCTTTTATGATTACTGTTGCACCACGAAATCCTTGCGGACTATCGTCTCCTGTAACGGTTCCACTAACCTGACGATCCTGGGCCCAAAGCAGCGGCCCACTCGCAAATAAAATAATTAAATATAGAAGTAGTTTTTTCTTCATAAGATCAATTAAAATTTCAGTCCTTAATTTATAAGTGGGTATATTAATTTGCGTTGTTCAAGAAATTTTTTAAAAAAGTTTAAGCAAATCAAAATAAGCTTCTATTTCTTTAAACATTTATTCCGTTTTGACAACAAATTGTCTGTTACAACAAGGGTAATTCCGTTAAGTTTAATTCGGTAGTAATTTGTATTCTATATTACGTTGATTGATTTAATATGTTGACATGGTACATTCTGTTTGAATATAAAACCTGATCCTTGATTTATACTCAGCAACCATTGTTGTTTTGATAATTTTGAAGTTCATTTTCGTGCTGTAAATTCCAAACAGCGGATGCGGCTTCATTAAAATGCGGTTATTCCAATTTGGAACGCTTAATAATAATAATAATAAGATTATTAACTACAATAACAATAAATGATGATTGCTAAGTTTTGTTGCGAAAGGCTCGCATATTAACCCAAGGCTACTGCTGCTTATTTATAAAGCTTTAAAAAAGCAACAATAAATAAATGTTTCGTTTAATCTATTCAACATCATCAAGTGCTTCAATAAGCATGCTGTGATTTCTTTAAATTTTACAGGTTGACGAGCCTGTTCATACCATCCAAAAAAAATTATTTTTAAAATTCATTGATGATTAAATTTCTAATCGTAATTTAAGAGCACGATTGATAAAAACAGCTAATGTTGTTTTTATCAATCCCGTCTTCAAAAAAAATAATTACCCCAACGACAATGTGTTGAATAATTTTCAAGGACTTATATCCTTTCAGGTGCTAAAGTTAATTTAGAATCGACATCTATATACCTCCCTTAAATTATAAAAAAACAATTCGTGCTTAAAACTATGTCAGACAATGTCTGTTTATTATGAATCTAGGGGCAAGATAATACGCCTTATCATTGCCGGAATTTTTCTGATTATTATCGGCCAACTTTTTAATCTTCAAATCCTCTCCAAAAAATACCGTCAGCTTGCGATAGACAATGCGGTTTACCCAAAGCGCATTTATCCCAACCGGGGAATTATTTTC
>CAXSIE010000045.1:6436-9823 GCA_964237295.1 uncultured Flavihumibacter sp.
GATCGTAAAGGCAAAGCCATCCTTAATAATACCGTAATGTATGATCTTACGGTAACACCATCCCAGATAAAGAATGTTGATACCGCCGCTTTTTGCAAACTGCTGAGGATTGATACAGCTGATTTCAGGAAAAGAATTGTTGAAGCCAAATTTAAAAATGGCCCGGTACGACCCACCGTTTTTCAAGACCTGCTGCCACCCGAAATGCAGGCAAAACTGGAAGAGAACATTTATAAGTTTGCCGGTTTTACAATGGTGGAAAGACCTGTGAGAGTATATCCTTATAATGCGGCCGGACATATATTAGGTTATGTTGATGAGGTTGATTCTTCAACGATTAAAAAAAGTCATGGCTTTTATCAGTTAGGTGATTATGCCGGTAAATCAGGACTTGAGTTGTATTATGAAAGTGTATTGATGGGACAGCGTGGAATGCATTTTTTATTGAAGGATAATAAGAACAGGCTTCAGGGCCCCTGGAAAAATGGTGTATATGATACACCAGCCGTTGCAGGGCGTAATATGCGAAGTTATCTTGATATCGAAATACAACGATTGGCCGAAAAATTACTGACCAACAAGGTGGGGGCTATTGTTGCACTCGATCCTAAAACCGGCGGCATCATTGCGATGGCATCCGGACCGGGCTTTGATCCTAACGATCTCACCGGTTCATCAAAACACAATAATCTTTCCAGGCTGTTACTGGATGTTAGCAGTCCTTTGTACAACCGTGCCATTAAAGGTCAGTACCCACCTGGTTCTACTTTTAAACCTTTAGCTGCGCTGATAGGTTTGGAAGAAGGTGTTATCAATCCAAAAAGCAGCATTAGCTGTTCGGGCGCCTATTACTCCTGTAATAAAACGGTTAAATGCACGGAGCATCTCGCGGGGCACGCGGCCAGTCTGCGTCTTGCGATCGCATGGTCATGTAATTCATTTTTCTCCAATACTTTTCGTTTAACGGTTGATAACCCTGTTTACAAGAATTCAAGGTTGGGGCTGCAAAAATGGAAGGACTACCTGACGGCTTTTGGATTGGGTCATAAAAATGGCATTGACCTCCCTTTTGAAGACAATGGTAATATTCCCGATACAACATTTTATAATAAACAATACAAAGGATCATGGAATTCATGCACCATGATCAGTCTTGGCATAGGGCAGGGCGAGATTTTAGAAACGCCGCTTCAGATGGCCAATTCAATAAGCGTTGTGGCTAACAAGGGATATTTTTATGTTCCGCATTTTATCAGTCAAATTGATGGAGAAACAACGGGCGATACGCTATTGAACAGATACAGAATAAAACATGAAGTGCTCAGTAATATTTCTGATGATGATTACGAAACGGTAATCAGCGGTATGCAGGATGTAGTGGATATTGGAACCGGAAAAGTTGCGAGGCTTCCGGGAATTAAAGTCTGCGCGAAAACCGGCACCGCTGAAAATTACTTAATCATTGAAGGCAAGAAAATCAAATTGAAAAACAACTCCATGTTTGTTTGCTTTGCACCCCGTGAAAATCCAAAAATTGTAGTGGCAGTTGCAGTGCAAAACGCCGGTTCCGGTGCCACCTGGGCGGGGCCTATTGCTTCACTGATCGTGGAAAAGTACCTGAATGATTCACTTAGTACTGATCGGCTGAAAGAAGTGGAAAGGGTAGCAACCACCAATCTCATGCCCTTTTATTTACCAAGAATGCAATTTCGGGAGGATTCAATACGGGCAAGGAAAAGGTTTGATTTGACAAAAGATTCAGGTTACATAAGAAAGTATATTGTGACGATATAGTAAGCTGTTGACACCAAGTTTTTTAATATCGACTACTCTCCATAAAAACACTTTAAATTTTACAGCTCGCGTTTATGGGATATCACGTATCCGTTTAGCCTTTTGATTGCCTTAAACGAATATTTTCCATTTTAGCATTTGTACCGATCCGGCGAAATTCTTATTCACCTACTTTGGCAATGCTTCAACGTTGTATATCAGAATTTAAGATTCGTAACAATTACTTTTTCGGAAAGCGAATGTTTATATTATGTTTATTAATGAAAGGATCGAAGATTAAAGAATAAGACAGATAAACAAAGAGCGTACATCAACAGGTTTGGCAACAGCTGGCTGACGGTAAGATAATCGGCTGTAACCAAATATCAGCAGTAGTTTCAGCCTGACTTTATAAATTAGTTTTTAGTTATTATCTTCATCTTCATTAACAATATTCAGCTTGGTTTACGGCCTGACAATTACAAAATGCCTGCCCATCGCCAAGCCTTAACGTTGTGTGCGATGCCATCGGACACATTACAAATTACAGGCACCCTACAAATTTCGCAAGTTTGGAATGATAAAGATATTATGATACTAAAATTTAAATTTCTCTTTCTACTTACTGTATCCGGGACAAATGTTTTTTGCCAAAATACTCTACAGCGTTTAGACAGCTTTTTTAATTCCTTACAGAAGTATAATCAAATTAATGGGAACGTTTTAGTTGCTGAAAATGGTGATGTACTTTATAGGAAGTCTTTTGGTTTTGCAAACTTTGAAAATAAAACACCAAACAATAATAATACAAAATTTACTTTGGCTTCCGTTTCAAAAGTTTTTACTTCAACCGCCATTCTTCAATTGAGAGACAAAGGGAAGCTAAAATTAGATGACCCTGTTATAAAATATTTTTCTGATTTTCCATACCCTGACATTACTCTACGGAACTTACTATCACATACTTCAGGCTTGCCTGATTATAATTTATATGAGGACCAAATAAATAAAAACCCTAATAAAGTATTCTCTAATAAAGACATCTTGCCGTCCTTGAAATTATGGAACAAACCACTAGGTTTTAAACCAGGTGAAAAATGGGAATATTCAAATACCAACTTTTGTCTGTTGGCATTGCTTGTAGAAAAACTATCAGGTTTAGAATTTGAAAGATATTTACAAAAGTTCATTTTCAGTCCTGCAAAAATGAATGACACTTACTTCCAGGCAGACATTTTACATTCAAACGATAAAACCAGAAGTCACAATTATGAGTATCCCTTTTTATATTCTCAAAATTTTGTTGACGTTGACAGTCTGAAAAAATATCGTTGGAGACTATATAATGCAAGTGGTTTTGTTGGACAAGGTAATATTATAACTACAACAGAGGATTTGATGAAATTTGACAATTCACTTTATGCAGGTAATATTATTAAACCAACAACTTTGACAGAAGCCTTTACGCCCACAAAATTAAAAAATGGAATGAATGTTAATGCTAATGTGGGTATGGGCAAAGCATCATATGGTTTGGGTTGGTTTATATTTGCGGACACTTCAATAGGAAAAATTGTTTGGCATACAGGAGGGCAACCCGGTGGACTAAGTATT
>CAXSIE010000045.1:9843-18727 GCA_964237295.1 uncultured Flavihumibacter sp.
AATGTTTGACAATGCCTTTCATAAAAACCTTTATGGTGAGGGTGTAAATATAATGTCTATTATGAATAACATACCAGTTATTATTTATAAAAAATCTTTGGCAAAAGATTATGGCAGTACATTAGTAGAGAATGGAATTGATGCAGCATATTGTAAATTTGAAGAACTAAAAGTTGATTCTGCACATTATTATTTAAGCGAAGAAGATATGAATGATTTAGGGCTACAGTTGCTTTATGAGCCTCCATTTAAAGGACAAGACGAATTATCATTAGAGGTATTAAAACTAAATACATTATTATTTCCAGATAGTTTTAATACTTATGACAGTTATGGAGAAGCGTTAGCAAAGAGAGGAAAAAAAAACGAAGCCATTTTTATGTATAGAAAGTCTATTGAATTAAATCCTCAGAATAACGAAGGGAAAAAAGCATTAGAAAAACTACAAAAAAAATAAGCTTTCGTTCTCAAGACAAAAAGGAACGAACACACAGCATTCGGTTTGCTGCCATGCCAGGCCAAAGGAATAACTACAAGCGTTTGTACTACTATCAGCTATTAATCAAAACGATGACTTTCCAAGAACAAAAAGCAAAATACATGACAGGCAGGGTTACGGAGCTTCAGACCCAAGGCTATTGCGTACTCAAGGAACATTTTTCCATTACAAAATAAAGAACTAGTGTTAAGTCAAGTATGAGATGATGTTTAAAGAGTCCGAAACTTATATAATAAAACATACCTTACAATGGTTCTTTTTAAAATTTTAATTCACAATTTTGGAGACAGCCTTTTAAATATTCAATATGAAAGTTCTGCTACTATTTTTTATGTTAATGATTTCTCTTGCAGGACATGCTTGTCCTTTTTGCAACTCAAAAACAGCTAAGGAAATAAGGACTTCACTTTTTGGCCCTGATTTATTTTTCAATTTATGTAGTACCATCTTACCATTCATTATATTTTCAGCTATCGTGTACTTGATATTTCATGGTGGATTTCCTTCTAAAAAAGATCAAATAAAACACTCTATATAAAATAAGTTTATGAATAAAAAACCCCTGATTGCTGCCGGTACATCATTGGGAATAGGATTAGGCGGCTTTGTAGACGGAATTTTATTCCATCAAATATTGCAAATACATAGTATGCTTTCAGCCAAACTTCCACAAGACACGCTTGTTAATATTAAAACAAGCATGGTTTGGGATGGTCTTTTTCATGCATTGACATGGATAACAACGGTGATTGGATTAGCCTTACTATGGCATGCTGGCAAAGCGAAAGATTGTCCCTGGTCAGGTATAACATTATGGGGTGCACTTTTTTTGGGATGGGGAATTTTTAACGCTGTTGAAGGAGCAATTGACCACCACATTTTAGGTATTCATCATGTTGTAGAACGTTTGGGAGTTTCTGTTTATGACTATATTTTTCTTTCATCCGGTGTTATTTTCATCATACTCGGTTTATCATTAATTCGTTCTGGTAAAGCAGATACATTGCAGGCTAATTCTGCACCGGCATTCAAATAATACTTATCCCGGCTCAAAAAAAGTACGAAGGCAAACAAGACTCGCCAACAAAATTTTCAGCGAATTGACTTTACAATAAAACATATGATATGAAAACTACACCCGAACACGATGAGCGTATCGCAAAAAACGAATGACGAACAAATAAATATGCTATTTTTATTTTATGGAAAAAATAAAAGCAATATTCAAAAATGCGTTCCCTTATCAGGAGGATAAAATGAATTTACCTGTCGCTAATGTGGAAACAGCTCTTCCTTTTTACGAATCAATCTTTGGTTTTCAAGTTCTATCACGCAAGGATTCACCTTATAAAATTGTTCTGCTATCAAGAGACGAAGTTCAAATTGGGTTAGCGGAAAATGGTGGTGACCCCACACAAGACGGCTGTGTTTTTGAAGTTGACAAAATTGAAACTGCACTTGAAGAATTCAATTCACGCGGTTTAAAAAAAGACATCTCTGAAATAAAAACTGAAACACATGGAGAAACTATGTGGAAAGTTTTTTATGTAGTAGCCCCTGACGGGCTTTGTTACTGCATTGGTGAGCAACTAAAATGACATTCAATGCATCATGCAATATAACAGCAATTAACGGCGGACTTACAGCAAGGTGGGCTGACAAAATAATAATCATCTCTTAATTATAAATTAGCTTCAGCCTGCGGATGAAAACAATTCCTACCTGCTGTAAGCCATAATCGGTAGGCTGCTATAGACACATTGCTTTAAAGGGTTTAAAAAAGCACATATTAATTATACTGACGATGAAAATAATTCTGACATGTTTCCTCTTTTTTAATTCATTAATAGGTTTAAAGGCACAGGAAATTATGTTGCCAGATACAAATGCTGTCAAATCTATCAATGGCATTGTAAAAGAAGTATTAAGACTTCAGTCTGGCGAAAACGGTAAAACAAAAAACTGGAAAGCTTTGCGAAATTTGTTTTTGCCAACTGCAACATTTACAATTTTAAATAACAGTGATTCTTTGCCCCTACCGACAGAAACAGTGAGTCTCGATGATTTTATAGAACTTATGCATGATGAATATTATGAAGAAGGCTATCTCGAAAATGAAACAGGTAAATCCATTGATCAGTTTAATGGAATTGCCAGTGTTTTTCAAAGCTTTCATGGAAAAGATTCTAAAAATGAGGAAGCCCGGGGAATAAATAGTTATCAATTAGTTTATTTTGGGAAAAGGTGGTGGATCGCAAACTTGCTTTGGACACTTGAAACTGATAAAGCAAAAATCCCAAAAAAATATTTGTATAAGAATTGAATACAGCTGGCCTAAGCCGTGCAACAAAATAAAGATGAGCTCTTGGTTATATATTTAGTAGCGGCCCGGGCGGACATTTTCCAGACACTCTAACATCGCCAATTCTTTTATGTTATGAGCAACCATGCCGGAAAACTTCAGATATGCATATGAAAGCCATTGAAGTAAGATACGCAACCATAGAAGACTGCGAAACATTGTCCAATATAATAGCAACAGTTATTCAAAACATTCCATACTATAATGATTTAGCCAGGAAAAACGAAATTTTAAAATTTCAATTAAAAGATTTGCAAGTCAAAATTTCAGAAGACAAATATTCCGTTATACTTGCAACCGCTGACAATAAGATCGCAGGTTTCTGTTTATCAAGATTTGATGATTATTTAATCTGGTTGGAATGGTTTGGAGTTTTAGAAAATTATAGAGGAAACGGAATTGCAAATCTCCTCCTTAAAGAACTGGACAAAACAGTGTTACCCAGAAAAAGTCATAAAATCTGGTGTGATTGCCGGACAGTAAATGAAGCATCAATTCATATCCTTTCTTTTCATGGATATACTCAAATGATCACGATTCAAAATCATTGGTATAAGCAAGATTTTATAATTTGGGAAAAAGTTTTTTAAATCATAAATATCTGCGCTTGCAAAAATTAAATTAATTGTAAATTTCCAAACAGATAAAGGTTTTAAAGTTGTGTCAGGTAAAGCAGGATTTGGCACACTTATAAGATGAAAGGTATTACCTTAAATACTCTCGATATCGCCATGATTTTGCAATTACCATCTTAGGATAGACTTCAAATAAACTTTTCAGAATTAAAATCATTTGGTTCCCAAATTATAACCCCTTTCCAATGTTTTTCTGTTAGTAGGTTTTGGCTACAACATTCAAGGATTAGGTTACAATTACGCCACTGTTCTTGCTGACCTTTGCTTCGTTAAAAAATTAAACTAAGTTTATATGAAAGTTTTTGTTACCGGCGCAACGGGCTTCGTTGGCTCAGCCATTGTTAAAGAATTAATTAGCGCAGGCCACGAGGTACTTGGTCTTTCGCGTGATGAGAAGGCAGACCAAACCCTTGCTGCGGTTGGTGCCCTGGCCCACCGGGGTGATTTGAATGACTTAGGCAGCCTTCGGAGCGGAGCTGCCGCCTCTGATGGCGTGATTCACACTGCTTTTAACCATGATTTCACAAAATTCAAAGAAAGTTCCGAGAATGACAGGCGTGTCATTGAAGCACTTGGACAAACATTAGCTGGCTCTGATCGACCACTAATCATCACTTCAGCTATAGGACTACTACCAAGAGGCCAATTTTTGAATAAAACAGACACTCCCGTTGCAGGTCCTAATCTTCTCCCTCACCTGGTTGAACATTAAAATGAATGTCAGGCGATCTGATTATATTTCAGATACTCTTAATTGCAAATCAATTTTATATTAAATTTAATTAAAATGACGGCTTAATGAGATACTCAATGTTGGTTTTAAGTTTGACCTTATTATTTTTAGCCTTACAGCTAAAGGGGCAACACTTGAAAACCAATAAATGGAAAGATGCTACGTGGGAAAACTTATCGAGAGGAAATGTGATTAAAACCAATTTAAACGCCGACGCATATCAATATCCTGTTATCGGAAACCATGGTCTTGTACTGTTGGCTGACCCATACGGTTTCACTCTAAACAGTCCGGCCCACGCAGCTTACAGTCCGGACATTTATTATTCAGGCTGGTGGAAAAGCAACCATTATGAACGCGCCAATCCATTTACAATCAAAGGGGGTTACGATGTATCCGGAGCGCTTACTCCCGGAACTATTAATTCTTTTAGTCAAACTCTTGACGTAACCAAAGGAGACCTGACCACTAAACTGGGACTGACTGTAAATACGTTACCGGTAAATTCTATTCGCACACAGTTTGTTACTGAAGATGGAGTGCTTGTAATTAAATTGGAAGATGATGCAGCCAATACATTTCAGTTTCAAGTATCTCCTCAATCAGGCTATATCCTGAAACATACTGCTGTTTCTAATGGAATTACGGCTTCAACAGCCACATTGGGACAAGGGTATGGTGCAGTTTTATCAGTGCTGGTCAGCGGACACAATGTTGTGACCGACACCGTCAAAGGCATTGTTTCTGTGGAGGTATCACCCGGTCAGCCGGCTTACATTTATGTTGCCGCCGGAAGCGAAATTATCGACGGGGTTGATTATTTAAGTAAGGCATTTCAAAAGGCTTTCCTCGCTTCAGGCAATGGGTACAACAGCCTGAGCAAAGCAAGTGAATCATCTTATCGCAAGTTCTGGACAAGATCTTCAGTCGCCGTTCCTGATGATGATATGATGCGTAAATATATTTTATCACAATACATTTTAAAAGCACTGCAGGATAACAATCCATTGCCCGACGGTTGCTTTGGTCCGAGGAAAGAAGGGTACGATGGATGTATAGCCACGGAATGTGACCTGATGTTTTGCTGGAGCGCGATGCTAACCGCCAATCACGCGAGTATTTCAAAAGTTTTACCCGATTGGTATGAAAATACCATTGATAACGCCAAGGCCCTGGCAAAAACTTTCTATCCAAAAACAACTGGCGTTAAGTGGGCATGGTTATCCGGATATGATGGAACTGAAACTAAAAATTTTAATGGTAAAAAAGAAGACTGGATGGCATATACCAGCGCGTTTGCTGCGCATATTTCTCTTTTGCAGGCGCAGTATACCCGTGATGCTGACAGGCTGGTCAGGGCAAAGTACATATTGGAACATGCCGTTCAATACCAGCTTGATGCATGTGTGAAAGAGAATGGGCTATGGGTAAATAATGGTCTCAGCCAGGGACTTCCAAAGCAATTAAGAGGTGAGATAACAGAACAAGCTTCACTAATGTGGAGTTTAAAAAAGGC
Source organism: uncultured Flavihumibacter sp. (assembly GCA_964237295.1). Classification (GTDB taxonomy): domain Bacteria; phylum Bacteroidota; class Bacteroidia; order Chitinophagales; family Chitinophagaceae; genus JADCRZ01. The sequence continues at coordinate 15,589 of CAXSIE010000045.1, forward strand.
AACAGAAATGAAAGTCGGGCCATCATCATGGGCAGATGAAGCAAAGAAGATTTTTATTCCTATGCGATACGACTCTGTTCAGGGGAAAAACATTTTGACAAGGTATATTGAACATACCCCTACCCTGGGAAGCCTGCCCGATGGTTATTTTTTATATTTATACGGCATACCCTGGGTTACACTATTTCTTCGGACATTTGATGCACACGACCCGCTGGTTCAACCGACTTACCAGGCCTATATCGGCGATAAAAATTTAAGCTATACTTTTAGCAAGGGTATCGCGGCAGCTAATATCGCCATGATGGGCTATGGACAGGAAGCGCTTTCCATGCTGACATCAATGCCCTTACATAACGATTTATATTATTCAGAGTATGAGGATCAGCCCAAAACAACTATAGAGGTAGGAGCTCATGGCTCGCTGATGCTTGGAATTCAACATATGTTGTTCGATGGTCAATCTGAAAAAATCTTAAAAATATTTCCCGCACTTCCAAAAGAATGGGAAAATAGTGAAACCGGCGTTGGCTTTAGTAAATTGTTGGCAAACGGAGGAATAGAAGTATCCGGCGCATACTCAAACAACAGGGTTGATGTTAGTTTGAACAACACCAGCGATGAAAATATAATCCGTACTTTACTGGTTAGGATTCCATCTACGTTTACTACAGTTTCTGAAAAAAGCGGTACAAAGATCGAAGGTATCGTTAACGATCGTTTTGCGAAAATGACAATACGTATTTCAAGCCATTCAGTCAAAACCTTCACTATAACCGGGATACACGGCAATGCCTGGTATACTGTGGATGATTCGTTAGCTCAATACTCCCGGGGATGGACAAGTTTTAGTGATGCAAAATTTTACGGTTCAACATGTCACTATAGTAACATTGGCGGTTCCTCCTGTGAATATAGGTTCACTGGCAAAGCGGTGCGGATTTTAGGGCAACTCGGTCCGGATCGTGGATACGCAAAAGTAACCATTGACGGCGTTAATCACGGGTGTTATAATCTGTATGCATCTTACGCCCGGCAACAGAAAATACTATTTGAAAAATATAACCTGAGTAACGGTAAACATTCGATTAAATGGGAGGTTACCGGAAAGAAGATTCAGGTAAGCAAAGATGCGTTTGTAGATATTGACAAAATTGAGGTACTACATCCACTAATAAAGACAATAAATAATCCCTAATAAAAGATAAAGTAATCCTTCAAAATTAAAAAAATGAAAATAGCGAAATTAATCATAGCGGGATGTTTATTGATCTTTTATCAATCTGTGCAAGCTCAGGTTAATGTAGGAGAATTACGGGTAGCGTTTTTAAAAAATCCATTAGGTATAGATGTAAAAGAACCCCAATTAAGCTGGCAGCTTAAAAGCAAAGAGAGAAACATTTTACAGGTTGCCTATGAAATACGAATAGGTAAAGATATGCCTGCACTTCTTCGTAACAGTCAGCTTGTCTGGCAAACAGGTAAGGTACCTTCAAACGAGTCTTTACACGTTGTATATGCAGGAGCACACTTGCAGTCAGGACAAAAATACTATTGGCAGGTACGTGTGTGGGACAATAAAGGAAATGCATCTACATGGAGCGATGTGGCATTTTGGCAAATGGGGCTGCTTGCTTCGGAAGATTGGAAAGGGAAGTGGATCGGGCTTGATGTGGTGAAATACCCGGAGCCTGCAAGTGACCACCGAAAGTTACCAGCACGTATGGCACGCCGTGAATTTAAGGTTACTAAACCTATTGCTGATGCCACCTTATTCCTTTCCGGTCTGGGTTTTTCGGAATTCTATATCAACGGCAGCAAGGTCGATAACAGAATCATGGATCCCACGCATTCGAACTACAATAAAAGAGTCCTGTACGCAGTATTCAATGTGACAAAATTTTTAAAGCCCGGACAAAATGCAGTGGGTGCAATATTGGGTAACGGAAGATTTTTCGCTCCTCGGATTAAGGTGCCAGTTGAAACGCCCGACTTTGGATTTCCTAAAATGTTGATGCAACTGCAGGTAAGATATGCCGATGGCAGTTCATCGCTTATAATTAGTGATGAGAAGTGGAAAATCACCGACCAGGGACCTATTCGTGCCAATAGCGAGTTTGACGGTGAAGAGTATGATGCTAACATGGAGCAGAAGGGATGGAATGAGGCAGGATTTAATGATGCTACATGGCAATCCGCGCAGATAGTATCGGCTCCGGGCGGCAAGCTTATAGCGCAGATGCAAGAGCCGATGAGGGTAATTGAACAATTAAAACCTGTTTCCATACACAAATCCAGTTCCGGTAACTACATGATTGATTTTGGGCAAAATCTTTACGGTATGTGCCGGATAAAAGTAAAGGGGCCTAAAGGAACAAAGGTTGTACTACGCTCCACTTTTGACATCGACTCTACTGGTAATATAAACATGGCTCCCAATCGTAGCGCGTTATCTACTGACATCTATACACTCAAAGGACAGGGCGTAGAGGTATGGTCACCCAGGTTTAGAGGACAGGGTGTGAGGTATGCAGAAATTACAGGATGGCCCGGAACGTTGAGAAAAGAGGATGTTGATTTTTTGGTGGTGCACTCCGACCTTGAGAAGGTTGGAAATTTTTCCTGCTCCAATGAGCTGGTGAACAAGATATACGCCAATACGCTTCGAAGCGTGCGCATGCAGGAGCGCGGCGTGCCAATGGATCCTGACAGGGATGAGCGCCAGGCATGGCTGAGTGTTTCCGAAAAAACTTCTGAGTCCGAAGGTTACATGTATAATGTGGCCGCATTCTACAATAATTTTTTAGAAGAGACCCGAAGCAGCCAACGGGATAACGGACTTTTGTCAGAGGCAGGTTCTCTCTGGAGCTGGAATACCAAAGATCCATGTTGGCCTGCAGTGATTACAACCACTCCCTGGTCGTGCTATCATATGTACGGAGATAAACGGGTCCTTTCCGAAAACTATCCAACAATGAAACGCTGGATTAATTATCTTGAAAAAAATATCGACTCCGATTACATTTACCGTAAGGGCACCTATTCCGACTGGGTGGACGCATACAGCATGGACAAAAAAACTTCTGATAATGGTGGAACTTCCCGGAACCTGCTATCCACAGCATACATGTATTATAAT
>CAXSIE010000046.1:0-866 GCA_964237295.1 uncultured Flavihumibacter sp.
CGGAATGTTTTATCGGTCAGGGCGCCGACAGGGCATACATCGATCATGTTGCCGCTGAAATCGTTGTCGATCGCCTTGGAGATATAGGTAGATATTTCGGAATGATCCCCTCTGTCTAAAATACCATGAACCCGCGTATCTGTAAGCTGGTCTGCAACATAGGTACACCGGTAGCAGAGTATGCAACGTGTCATGTGCAATTGTATGTAAGGGCCGATATCTTCCTTTTCAAAAGTTCGTCTTGTAAATTCGAAACGGGTGCCGGCAGCGCCATGTTCATATCCAAGATCCTGCAGCTGGCATTCGCCCGCCTGATCACAGATAGGGCAGTCAAGCGGATGATTGATCAGTAAAAATTCAACCACCCCTTTTCTTGCGTCAACCACTTTTTCACTGGTGATGTTTTTAACCACCATCCCATCCATAACATTCGTTCTGCAGGAAGCCACCAGTTTCGGCATGGGCCTGGGATCCGCTGTAGAACCGGCAGCTACTTCTACCAGACAGGTGCGGCATTTACCACCGCTGCCTTTGAGTTTGCTATAGTAACACATGGCAGGCGGCGCTACTTCACCACCAATGAGCCTTGCGGCATTTAATATAGAAATACCGGGCTCCACCTCGATAGTTATATTATCGATGGTTACTTTTATCATTTTCTTTTCTTCAGCCATATTTTCTTTTTTCACACGATCAACTATTTCAATTCCTCCATTATGCGATTAAAAAGGAACGGGAAAGCTGTAGCGTAAAGTTTAGCATTTATTCTTTATCATCCATATATTTTACATCATCTATCATACCATCGCGGTCTGCATGGAATCAGCATAGTGTGCCAAACCAAAATTCCGTGTCAGGCATTCCGC
>CAXSIE010000046.1:876-3103 GCA_964237295.1 uncultured Flavihumibacter sp.
CCCTGAAATGACGGATAGCGGCAGCTACAGGCCAGGCCGCTGCATCACCAAGCGGACAAATAGTATTGCCTTCTATTTTTCGTTGAATATCCCATAACAGGTCTATATCACTCATCTTACCTTTTCCGTATTCAATATTCTTCAGGATCTTTTCCATCCAGCCGGTTCCTTCCCTGCATGGTGAGCATTGCCCGCAACTTTCATGATGATAGAAACGTGCCAGCGTTAAAGTATGGCGAACTACACACTGGTCTTCGTCAAGTATTATAAATCCACCGGAACCCATCATAGAGCCGGTTGCAAAACCGCCTTCAGACAGGCTTTCATAATTCATTATCCTCGTTTCTCCTTTAGCCGTTTTTAATAAAAGATTGGCAGGTAAGATGGGAACCGATGAGCCGCCGGGAATACAGGCTTTTAATTTTTTGCCATTAGGGATACCACCGCAGTATTCATCACTGTAAATAAATTCTTCCACGGAGATCGTCATGTCAATCTCGTAGATACCCGGTTTGTTAATATTACCGCAGGCACTTAACAACTTTGTTCCGGTTGATTTGCCCACACCTATTTTGGAGTAAGCTTCTCCGCCTTCATTAATAATGGGTACTATTGCAGCCAGCGTTTCCACATTGTTTACCACTGTAGGACTATCCCATAAACCTTTTACAGCCGGGAAAGGCGGCTTAATACGCGGCAGGCCTCTTTTGCCTTCAAGGCTTTCAATCAAAGCGGTTTCTTCTCCGCAAATATAGGCGCCGGCGCCGCGATGAACATATATCTCACAGTCAAACCCGGTTCCTAAAATGTTTTTACCTAACCAGCCGTTTGCTTTTGCTTCCTCAATCGCCTGTTCCAGTATGTCGGTTATCCAGGCATATTCACCGCGGATATAAATATAAGTTCTGTTACTGCCTAATGCAAAGGATGAAACGATAAGGCCTTCTACCAGCAAATGAGGAAGGAATTCCATCAGGTACCTGTCTTTGAATGTTCCCGGCTCGCTTTCATCTGCATTACAAACAAGGTAACGCGGAACACCTTCAGGCTTGGCCAGAAAACTCCATTTCATGCCTGTAGGAAAACCCGCGCCGCCACGACCCCTTAGGCCGCTTTTTTTCACTTCTTCCACAATATCCGCAGGCATCATTTTGAATGCTTTTTCCACACTGCGGTAACCACCTTCGCGCCGGTACACATCATAGGTACGGATACCTTCAACGCCAGCTTTTTCTAATAGTAGTTTTCTACTCATAATTATTACCAGGTGAAAACATTTATAAATACTGTTCTATTAATCAATGAATCATTCAATGCAGGGCCGTTTTCTTACTCCAGGTATTTTTCAATCAGGCTAAAGAATTGATTCTGCCAGCCACTTTGATGGTCTTCCAGTTCTTTTGAATTGGGAAACCTTGTGTGCTCCAGGATAATTTTTGTTCCTTTTCCCTGAGCCTCCAACGTAAAATCAACCCGGGAAGCTGGAATTTCTTCCGGCCAGTTTGATGGCTTCCAGGTATAAGCCAATTGGTTGTTATTGATCACCAGCAATTGTCCTTCAATCCACCCATCGAACAATACTACCTTTCCCCCTACTCTTTTTTCAATTATAGCTTCAGCTTTGCTCCAATCAGTAATTAATTCACTTTCACTCAATAGGCCCATTACTATATCCGGCGGGGCATCTAAATAAAATTCCAATATAAATCCGGTAGGTGGCATCGCTTTCTAAATCCTGTTAAGTTGCTTTTATGAAATCCACCAACCACTATGAATTTCTTATTTTTTCTTATCATGATTGAACATCCACTTAACTCCGAATTTGTCAGTGAACATCCCGAACCTGGCGCCCCAGAAAGTGTTCTGCAAAGGCATGGTAATGTTCCCACCTTCGGAAAGTTTATCAAATACCGGTTGCAATTGATCTTCATCCGGCACATCAACGGATAAGTGAATATTGCTATCGGTTGCCTGTTTATCTTGCATGGAATCGCTTACCATGATCTCATTATCATTAAATAAAAATATGGCATGCATAATTTTATCACTGTTCTCGTCCGGTGTATCTGTCGGTGCTTCCCCGTACCGGCTTATAGCTTTTATTTCACCATTTAAAGCATCTTTATAAAAATTCAATGCCTCTTCAGCATTGCCTGAAAACATAATGTAAGGAACTATTTTCATATTGCTAATTTTTTAGATTCAGTGAAATTAACAACGATACTTG
>CAXSIE010000046.1:3123-18417 GCA_964237295.1 uncultured Flavihumibacter sp.
TTTTTGAGGCGTTAAATGTTCCCTGAAATTTTTTCCCAGTTGCATCATAGGCGCATAGCCACATGCACCAAGACATTCCACTGTTTTCAGCGAAAACAAGCCATCAGCAGTTGTTTCTCCTGTACCGATACTGAGTTTTTGCTTTATATATTCAATGATATTATCACTTCCATTAATCATGCAGGGCCCTGTCTGGCATACTTCAAACATATACCTGCCAACAGGTTTCATGTTATACATGGAGTAAAAAGTAGCTACTTCATAAACCTCGATAGGTTCTATATTAAAAAGAGAGGCAACGTAGTCCATAACCGGCACATCCAGCCATCCGCCAAATTCATCCTGCGCCAGATGAAGCACCGGAAGCAGGGCGCTTTTATGTTTACCCTCCGGGTAGCGAGCCATTATTTCGGTTACTTTTTTTAATTTCTCATCAGAAAATTTCATTACACCTGTTTGAAATTATGAAAAAATAAAACATAATTCCACCTGTAAGTGGAACCTGGAGGTTTTTTTAAATACCTGCCTAACCATCCATTTCACCTGCTATAAGATTCAAACTGCTCAAAGTAACAACTGCATCACTGAGCATGCTTCCTTTTACCAATTCATTGAATGCCTGATAGTAAATAAAACAGGGCCTTCTAAAATGTAAGCGATAGGGAGATCGTCCGCCATCACTGATCAGGTAAAAGCCTAATTCACCGTTACCACCTTCCACTGAATGATACACTTCGCCTACAGGAATATCCGTTTCTCCCATTATAATCTTAAAATGGTATATCAATGCCTCCATCTTTGTGTAGACGTCCTGTTTTTCAGGAAGATAATACGCTGGTGTATCTGCATGAAATACTTCTGCGGCTGCTCCTTTAAATTCCTGCACTTTTTGATATGCCTGGCGGATGATGTGCAGAGATTGTTTCATTTCTTCGTTGCGTACCATGAAACGGTCGTAATTATCACCGGTGTTCCCTACTGGAACAATAAAATCAAAATCTTCGTAGCTGCTGTACGGGCTATGCACCCTTACATCATAATCAACTCCCGAAGCCCTGAGGTTTGGACCGGTAAAACCGTAATTCAAAGCTCTTTCCGCACTGATACCACCACCGCCGATAGTTCTTTCCATGAAAATGCGGTTACGCATAAAAAGATTGTTGAACTCATCAAGCACCTTCGGATATTCTGCCAAAAATTTTTCTAGTTTCTGAAACGCGGTATTGGTGAAATTTCTTTCAAAACCGCCTATACGTCCGATATTGGTGGTCAATCGCGAACCACAGATTTCTTCATATATCTCATAGATCAGTTCACGGTATTGCATCACATACAAAAAACCCGTATAAGCGCCTGTATCAACACCTACAATTGAATTGCAGATTAAATGATCAGAGATGCGGGCAAGCTCCATAATAATCACGCGGAGGTAATCCACTCTTTTAGGCAATTTTATTCCCAGCAATTTTTCACAGGTCTGGTGCCAGCCCATGTTATTAATAGGTGAGGAACAATAGTTCATCCTGTCTGTAAGGGGAGTGATCTGGTAGAGTGGGCGGCGCTCGGCTATTTTTTCGAAAGCGCGGTGAATGTACCCAATTGTTTGTTCCGAGTCTACGATACGTTCGCCATCCAGTTCCAATATATTCTGAAATACCCCATGTGTTGCCGGGTGCGTTGGACCCAGGTTTAACGTAGTAGTTGTTTTCTCGATACTTCCTTCCGGTAATTTTATATGATATTCAGACATAATAGTATTAATTCCTTCAATTCCGGATTGCTGCTGTTAGCCGCCAGCTATCTGCAATAAAACAACGCTTTGCTTCAGCAGTTATCTATTCAGAATTGAACATTTCAATATTTGATCTCCTGACAGCCCTACTACCCTCTTCCAAACATTTCATCATCCTTATCCCTGCGTGTCTGATCTTCCATAGGAAATTCTTTGCGCATAGGAAAGTAATCCATTTCTTCTACATTCTGAATACGCTTGAGGTTAGGATGACCGATAAAATTTACACCAAAAAAATCATATGTTTCCCTTTCCATCCAGTTAGCAGCTTCGTATAGTGCCGTAGCGGTAAATACATCGGGTTGCCCGATGTTTGTGTACACCTTAAAACGCAGGCGAATATTATCTACCAGGTTATGAAGAAGGTACACTATCGCTAATTCCTCTCCTGCCCTTTCGGGGTAATGAACCGCACACATATCAGTAAGAAATTGAAAACGCAACTCGGGATCGTCGTAAAGGAACTGCATTACTTTGAGGTTCAGTTCTTTTGAAGTGCTGAAAGTCAATAATCCATAAGGTTCCTGCCAGGATGTTAACTGGTCACCAAATTTCTCGGTAAGTCTTTCCTTTATTAGTTCATTTGTTAATCCCATTATAGTGCTATTGAATTCCGTAACTGTACATCAGCTCTTTATATTTATCACCAGACCTTCTGCGCAAACTTTCATGACTTACCAGTTCCTGTATTTTTAAAATTCCATCAATAATAGCTTCAGGCCTGGGCGGGCATCCGGGAACGTATACATCTACCGGAATAATCTGGTCAATTCCCTGCAGCACAGAATAGCTGTCAAAAATACCGCCGCTACAGGCGCAGGCACCCACCGACAAAACCCAGCGGGGTTCAGCCATCTGCAGGTAAACCTGTCGTAAAACCGGACCCATTTTCTTTGCAATGGTTCCCATAACCATTATAAGATCGCATTGCCTGGGTGAAAAGCCGATCCTCTCCGCGCCAAATCTACCAAGGTCGTAATGAGCGCCCATGGTGGCCATAAATTCAATTCCGCAACAGGAAGTTGCAAAAGGTAAAGGCCATATTGAATTTTTTCTTGCTAAACCAACCAGGTCGGTCAACTTGGCTGTAAAGAAGCCATCTCCTGTAACACCCGGTGGCATTTCAGCAACTTCTATAGGTTTACCACCTTCATTTTTAATATTGTATTGAACCGGACGTGCCATAATAATTTCCTCCGCGCCTTTTATAAGGTATTTGATAAGCAAAATTTAATCCTTAGTTATAACAGCATCTATCTAATCTTGTTGTAAAGGCAGGCAGATCTTTAACATTAGATTTATAATTTCAAGAATCCTATCAATCTTCCCAGGATAAAGCCCCTTTTTTTAATATATAAAAAAACCCGGCCATAAAAAAAGCAGTAAACATAATCACTGCAACAAATCCATTCCATCCTAATGTTCTGAAATTAACAGCATAAGGATAAAAAAAGATCACCTCAACATCAAATAAAACAAATAATATGGCTACAAGGAAATATTTAATAGCCATAGGCTGGCGGGCATTTCCTACACTTTCTATACCGCTTTCAAAATTCGCCAGCTTTTCGTCAGTATTCCGTCTCGGGCCGAGAAGATGCGTAACTGCCATCATTACGCCAACAAATAAGACCGCAAATAACAATTGGATTGCGATCGGAAGGTAATTGATTGAACTATTTACATCAGTAGTATTTGCCTGCAGTAGAAACAAATGCATGTGAGCTAGTTGTTTTGTAAGCAAAAATAAGGGAGCAGCATCAAATAACCACTTAGAAATTCAAATTCATTAAATTAAAAATCCCCTGTCAGTAAAATGACAAGGGGACTTTAGCTTATTATAATTTAAATATAACTATTTCTTTTTAACTCCGGGCTTCGTTGCAGCTGGTTTAGTGGCAGCAGATTTTGTACTTGATGCCTGTCTTGCAGGAGCTGGTCTTGATAAAATATCTATATATTTTTGAGCATCCGGGTTATCAGGTTGCAGTTCCAATATACTCTTCAACTCAGCAATGGCTGAATCTTTATTTTTTGCAGTATTGGCATAATAAGTAGAAAGATAGGAATGGGCTCCCAATAAGGAAGACTTATACTTATCCTTTGCTGTATCCGCAAATGCTATCAGCCTTTTATAAGGTTCAACGGCAAGGCCTTTTTCCATGGTTGTATCCTGAGCTGCTGCGCTTTTAGCACACCATAAATAACCAAATAACTCGGTAGGGTATTTTGTAGAATATACACCGCAAAATATGCTGTCGGCTGCTACATAGTTACCCGACATATAATGTGCATAGCCCAGATCATATAAGTCCCTGTTAGACGGATCTTTTTTAGAAGTGTACATTTTTGTAAGCCACTTAGCCTGTTCTGTACGATTGCCGGATTTAGCGGCGAAAGCAGCAGCGTCTGACATTAGTTGCATTTTTGAAGCCTGCGCAGTATCAAGGTCTACGGCAGTTTGATAATTTGTTAACGCTTCAGCTTCGCTACCAGGGAATTTACTTAAGATTTTAGCCCTGAAAACATAGTCCTGGGGAACAAAACCTTCTTTAGTCTGCTTGGTAAAATACTGATCTAAATAGGATTTAGCATTTACAGAATCCTTTAATTCATCATAGCTATAAGCTATTAATTTATAATACCGCGGATCTGCCTTGTCGCTTAATTGCGTAATCTTTCCTTTTGCAGAATCTATACTTGCCTGGTAATTTCTGGCAGCGAATAAAAGACTTATCCTGTCATACTCATCCGAGGGCTTTGGATCAGTTACCGCAAGATATTTGTCAAAATATTCTTTCGACTTATTAATGTCCCTTAAAAAATAATAATTAAAAAGCTCATTATAAGCTGGAGCATAATTCGGATCCAGCGTTATTGCTTCCTGGTAAGCAGGAATAAAGTAATCAGCATTATTTTGTGACTGGTATACCTTGGCAATCCGGTACTTTGCCTCAGCTAATTTCGGATCCAGAGAGAGGGCTTTCTGAAATGCTGTTACTGCATTTCCACCATCTATAAGTTTGCGGTAAGCTTCACCAACAATCAAATAACTATCTGCATTCCTGGGATCTTTCTTTTCACTGGCAACCGAATTTATTTTTTCAACGGCATAATTGGCATCTCCCATGTTAGCGTACACATTAGCTCTTCCAACAGCATTCAAAACATTAATGTCTTTTCCTTTTGATAAGCTGATAGCTGTTTCGAATCGCTGACGGGCTTCACTTGCTTTATTTTCCATTAATTCTATCTGGCCAATACCAGCCAGTAGTAAGGGAGCGCTGCCATTAGATGAAAGTGATTTCTGATACAAATCTTTAGCTGCCATAGAGTCTTTCGACTGAATCATAGTCTGTCCCAGCCAGTATACAGCATCAATATTATTCGGATTGGAAGCTAATACCTTTTCAAACTGCGATTTTGCGCTTATGTATCTTTGATAATATAAAAATTTCCTGCCCTGATCTACGTTTTGAGCGTGAAGGGTTTGTAAAGCAACAATAAATAATACAATACTTGTTATTTTCTTCATAATCAATTCCTGTTTTTAGGTTTGTAAATTTATTAAAATCTGCTAAATAAAAAATTATTGATTAATTATAGAGTTTCTTGTCTCAAAAGTCATCTGAGCGGGCCATAGATAAGCCCTTCTGAAAATTAATTGTCCTCTTTCATTAATTAAAAAATTAACGAAACCGCTGCCTAAACCTTTATAATTTTCTTTTAAAATATATTGCAAACCGCGGACCAAAGGATATCGTTTCATTGCAATATTAGCCTGATACGGTTTAACATACGTTTCTTTCTCACAAACGGTACATTGTAAAGAAGCCACTTTAATTTTTTGTGAAAAACTTAACAGATTACCATCTTCCCTGTTGCCAATCCAGCTTACTCCTAAAAAGCCGATGGCATCCTTATTCTTTTCAACATAATCAATTACTCCTTCACTGGTTGTAGCAGCCATAATATTGGAACCAAAAGGATTTCCCTTGAGCAAAGAATCCATCATAAAACGTACGGTGCTGGTAGCAGAAAGTCCATCCATTACTACTTTATACTTATAACCACTGGTTCCTTTCATTAAGGATCGCATATCAGACATATCAAAAACAGAATCTTTAGCGGCGTTATTAACGATAACTGCAATGGCATCATAGGCCATTTTTCCCTGTACCGGCCTGAATTTTAGTTTATCCATCATTTGCGTTTCTTCACCTGGCGTTAAAGCGCGTGTAACAACTATCATACGGATAGAGTCGTTGTTAAGGTCTTTAAGGCATTCCGCTTCAGGCTTGTAATGGGTGATAATGGTAGCATCCGGGTAAGAAGACTCGAAAACCCTGATCTGTGAATCAATTATCGGCTTAAAAGATTCATCTACACTAATATTTATAGTACCGGTTTTTGTGGTATCAGTAAGGTACTTTATTGACGGGTCGTTTCCACAACTTATTAAAAGTAAAACAGCTAAAAATGCCGCGCTAAGCCGGTGTAATTTTTCTGTAATATTTTTACTGCCCTGCTTCATTCAGAATAATAATTTTTTTTGACTCCCCTGTAAATTCTCCATGATCCGTATACTATGCACATTCCCGCAAAAAAATACCTGAAAAAAGGCTCTATGTTAAATTCTATGCCTATTCGTGGCGCTATCATTAAAAAAACTCCAAAACCCAGTATAACCAGTCCCATGCCAAAATCCATAACAGAACGCATTATCACGTAATTCTTTGCTCTTTTTTCCCTTTGATCTGTTTCCATAAATAAATTTAATAAGATTAAAACGAATGAGATTACCAATTTGAATCAAACAAGATATATAAATTGTTGCTACTGATAACCACGGTAAGCAAGATAATTAATTTTTATATCAACAAATTATATAGCTATCGGCTTCAGGGAACAGCATACCGGTTGCCTGTTAAACTACTCCTGTTAGAACCTGATTATCACAATGAAAATTAAGATGCTTCTTTAATTTGTATTCCATAAGAGGTATAATTTATTATATTGTCCTTAACTTTTGAAATTGAATTTCTACACCAGGGCAGCACAACATTACAACGAACTTAACTGCTAATTACAAGCCTGCATACTTTAAATTCACTGGCCTATCTTTGCATTTATGAAAATTTTAATGGTTTGCCTGGGAAATATTTGCCGAAGTCCCCTGGCAGAGGGCATACTGAAACAAAAAGCAACAGCTTCAGGTTTGAACTGGGATATAGAAAGCGCCGGAATATACAATTTCAGTACAGGCCAGCCACCTCATCTTTTATCAAAAAAAGTGGCCCTGATAAATGGGATTAATATTGATAAGAAGATATCCCGGGGTTTTAAACCGGAAGATTTTAACCGCTTTGATAAAATTTATGCGATGTCTACCGATGTAATTGCAGAAATTAAAGTAATTGCCGGTAATAATTATAACGAAAAGAAAGTAAGCCTGCTGATGGATGAATTATTTCCGGGACAGAACATTGAGATTCCTGATCCCTGGTATGGGGCTGAGCCCGACTTTCATAACGTATTTAAAATGATTGATCTGGCATGCAAAAAGATAATGGAGAAATATACTGCAACTAACAATTAAACTTAAGTCCAGAATTACATGATGAAGCCCAGTTTACCGCAAGGCACCAGGGATTTTGCGCCCGATGTAGTAAGAAAAAGAAACTACATTTTTAATACTATAAAGAATGTTTTTGAATTATATGGTTTTCAGCCGCTTGAAACGCCTGCAATGGAACATCTTGATACACTAATGGGGAAGTATGGCGAAGAAGGGGATAAACTGATATTTAAAATCCTTAACAATGGGTTGAATGATCCTAAAAACATGGAGAAATCTAAAGTGGCCTTTGAAAGCATGCTGTCGGGAAAGAATGATAAAAATATCACGGAAAGGGCATTAAGGTACGACCTTACCATCCCTTTTGCAAGATATGTAGCTATGAATTACGGGCAACTGAACTTTCCTTTTAAACGTTACCAGATTCAACCGGTATGGCGGGCAGACCGCCCTCAAAAGGGCCGTTACCGGGAGTTCTACCAATGTGATGCCGATGTTATAGGAAGTAATGCACTTCTTAATGAAGTGGAGTTTTCAATGATTTATAATGAGGTATTCTTAAAACTGGGATTACCGGTAAACATACACATCAACAGCCGGAAAATTTTATCGGCGCTTGCCGAACTTTGCGGAGATGCCAACAGCATGACAGACATTACTATCGCCATAGATAAACTCGATAAGATTGGATTGATAAAAGTAAAAGAGGAGCTATCTGCAAAACAATTGAATGAATCGCAGATTTCATTAATAGAAAAGTATTTGCAGATCAATGGAACCAATGAAGAAAAAATGCGGGATATTAAACTGCTTATGGGCGTTAACGAAACCGCATCAAAAGGTATTGGTGAGATAGAATATATTTTGAAGTACTTACCGGTATCGGCGGTTCAAAATGTTGCCATCGACTTCACGCTGGCCCGTGGCCTGAATTATTACACTGGTATTATCTTCGAAGTAAAAGCTACGAACGTTCAGATGGGCAGCATCGGCGGTGGTGGCAGATACGATGACCTGACCGGGCTTTTCGGTGTTCCCAATATTCCGGGCGTAGGGATATCATTTGGCGTTGACAGGATCTATGACGTGATGGAAGAGCTTAAACTATTTCCAGAAGGTGTTTATACGGGCAGCCAGCTGTTATTTTTTAACCTTGGCGAATCTGAAAGTAAATATGCATTTAAGTTGGTGCTGCAACTAAGGGCTTATGGCATCCGGTGTGAATTGTATCACGAGCCGGCTAAATTCGAAAAACAATTTAAATATGCCGATAAAAAAAATATCCCTTTCACCGTTATTATTGGCAGTAAAGAAATGGAAGAAAATACCTGCATACTAAAAAATATAAAAACCGGTGAGCAGGAGTCGTTGAATACCGGAACGTTGTTATCAAGGTACAAGGCAGCCGGCAGCATCAGTCGTTCGGATAGTTTTTAACCTTACAAGTTTAGTTATACCTTTCAATACCTAATTCCATGCTTATTTAACACTAGTAATGAGACAACTGTACGTAAGCATATTATCCGGATTGTTTTTTATTTACTAAAATAACTAAGTAGTTCCACTTACTGCCTAAACTTTAATAGCAGCGGCAACCGGCAATAACTGTTTTGGTCATATTATCTACCTATATTTATCGAAGAACAATAACATCGTACATCTTGAATAAAGAAGAATTTATAAACCTGAGTGAAATTGATCAACAAGTTATAATTTCAAAATACGGAAGAATTGTTATAAATTATATGCAGGGAAAATTTATGGTAAATATATACTCAGTAAATTCCTTATTGATAAAAGTTGTATCTATGGGAGATACCCGCATTATAGAACCTTTTAGCGTCATGGATGGACTTCAACTTTTTAAAACCGATTCCACTACTATCCGGTCATAGTGGAATCGTTTTCTTCTTCTTTACTACCGGCTGACTATACGGAATGATAATTGTAAACAGTGAACCTTTATCAGGTTTGCTATCAGCCTGTATATAACCATTGTGCCGGTCAACGATCTTCTTACAAATAGACAACCCGATTCCAGTGCCCGGATATATTAAATTACTATGTAATCTTTGAAAGATTTGAAAGATTTTACTATTGTACTGGGTACTAAAGCCAATTCCATTATCTTTTATTTTGATTATACAAAATTTTTCATTGAATCTTCTTTTGTCAATTTCCCCGATCTCCGAACCGCTTGCAATTTTGTAACTAATGCTTATTTCAGGTATGGTATCAATTCTTTTAAATTTTAATGCATTACTCAGTAAATTTTGAAATAACTGCCTCATCTGACCGGGATTGGCAACAATTAAAGGCAATTCTTTTTTTATATTAATAATTGCCTTTGTTTCTTTGATTACAATTTCGAGGTTAGATAAAACTTCTTCCACAATTTGATGAAGGTGGACTGCGGTAAAAAAAAATTCTTTATTAGACACCTCTGAATATTCAAGAATGTCGTTAATTAAATTGCTCATTCGTTTCGAGGCGCTTTGCATACCATTTATATAACCCTGACCGGTAACGTTAATACTACTATAATAATCCTGTATTAATATGCTGCTAAAAGTAATTATTTTTCTAAGCGGCTCCTGTAAATCGTGCGAAGCTACATGAGCAAATGCCGAAAGCTCAATGTTTTTATTTTCCAGTACTGTAATGGTTTCATTCAATCTTTTATTCAGATTAACTATTTTTCTTTCTGAAGATCTACGGGCTTTATTTGCATTTTGAAGATGTTCGTTAATTTTAATTAATTTTTCCTCAACATTTTTTTGATCAGTAACATCCGTCCATACAAGATTTATCGCTATAAAGTCATCCAGCTGTAATTTATTTAATGATACAATAAAATGAGTACGTATTCCCTTTTGAGTTAACATAGATAACTCTACCTTTGAATTATTCTTAGAATTTTTATTAAAGAAATGCTTGAAATTACCGATGTATTCAATGGGAATAATATTGCGAAAGTTTTTTCCGATAACTTTTTCAAGCGGTAAATGAATCATCTTAGCAAAACTGGAATTACTGTATATTATAACGCCACCGGTACCTAGGGTAATTACACCTTCAGACATGTTTTCAATAAATTGTCTGTAAGTTTGATCGGCAGTTTTGGTTTCTATTACTTTTAATTTCGCATCTTCATCATTTGTAAGAAGAATTGCGTCTATATTACCTTTCTTAACGGCTTCACCTAGTGCTTTGGCTTCCTTCAACCTCGCTACAAGCACCTCTCTTTCCTGAATTAAACCCTTATTCTCTTTTAAAAGATAATTGATGTCCTTTATCATGCAATTATTTATTTATATTGAGGATTTCGTAAACCTTATCATAATTGGACAGATCGCCAATTAATCTTTTTTCAGGAAGCGGAGATTTTATAATCAATACAGGAATGACTATTATTTGCTCAGTTACAGCAAGTTCGGGCTGTTGGTAAATATCAACTATTTCAAGGTCGTAATTGCCTTTTAAATATTGCTCACAGATCGCTTTTATATTTTTTATAGCACGCACAGAATTAGGTAAAAGACCGGTAACGAATAACCGAAGGATATACTTCGATCTTCCCTTCTTTCCTTTTTCCACTTCTTTATCCTTATACTGTTTCCTTGGTTTTAACATTACTGTAAATTGTTTACCATCGACTCACTTGTTTCTATCCTTAAACTTTTCCGAAGAACTGTTGATATTATTCCTTAGATCGGTAATTTATTTTTTTCCCTTTTTCCTGATTTCCGTATTCAGGTCGTTTTCTATCTTTGTAGTATTCAATGTTTCTATTGTAGACTCCAGCTCAATCTTCATGAGGGTTATGCTTTCTTCCAAAACTTTACGTTTCCTTTCAATTTCTTTCTGGTCATTATTAATTTTGTATTCAAGTAATTTATTTTGTTCTTCTTCTTTTAATGTATGTTCGAGTTTCGCTGATCCTGTTAAAATTCCTCCGGAACTTAAATAAATAGGTAGAAATTTAATTCCTCTATCAGTAATCACAAATTCTCTTACCTGGGTAGAATGATTCATTCCCCGCGATTTAAGCACATATATACCACGATTGCGCTCACTGTTGTGCTCAATATCACTTACAAGGATCCATGTATCCATCATTGCCGATATCCCTTCGTCGCTTGGATTGCTTTTTATGGTTTCCAGCGTAATAGCCGCCGTAAACAAAGCAGTAATATTCAGTCCCTTTAAAAAATCCACAAAATTCGCCAACATTTGTCTTATCTCACTATTGATTCCTTCAGACATTAAATTGGTTACAGGATCAAGGATGATGATTTCAGGCATGAACTCCCTCATTATTTTTTTAATTGCGATTAAGTGAAGCTCCAGATTCTGTAATGTAGGCCTGCAACAATAAAATCTAAGGAATCCTGATTTAATATGCGGGTCTATCTGAAGGCCAATCGAACTCATATTCCTTACTATCTGAGGGCCGGATTCTTCAAAAGCACAATAGAGGGCGCGTAATTTATTTTTACAAATGGCATTAATGGTTGAAATAGCTATACTTGTTTTACCCGTTCCCGCAGAGCCTGAAACAAGTATGCTGCTTCCTTTAAAATAACCTTTACCATCAAGCATACTATCAAGGTCTGTAATACCGGAGGTAATTCTGCTTGATGATATACCATGACCTGTTAAAGGTGATATAAGCGGCAAAACAGAAATGCCATCGTTGTTGATAATGAAAGGGTATTCATTGTTTGAATGATCAGAACCCCTCATTTTTACAATTCTTAAGCGTCGTGTCCCAACCTGGTTGATTACCCTGTTATCAAGCGCAACAACGCAATCGGCGATATAATGCTCCAGTCTATCTTTCAAAACAAATTCACTTTCCATTTGCGAGGTAATTAAGGAAGTAACATTGCTTTGCTTTAACCATTTAAAAAGCCTTACGATCTCATGTTTCAATATTTTATTATCAAGTCCGAAAAAGAGCGCGTCTAAAGAATCAATTACAACACGTTTAGCGCCTATATTGTTTATAGCATTTTGTAACCGCACAAACAGCCCTTCCAGATCATAATTGCCGGTTTCAATAATTTGATTTTTATTAATCTCTATGTACTCGATATAAATTTTCTTTTTTTTAATAAGGTTATCGAGGTTGAATGGAAGAGATTGCATGTTAAAGACAAGTTCCTTATTCGTTTCTTCAAATGATATGAACACTCCCGGTTCATTAAATTCCAATGCTCCTTTAACTAAAAATTCCATAGACAAAACTGTTTTTCCACATCCTGTGTTGCCATAAATAATCGTAGGGCGATTTTTTGGCAAGCCACCATTCGTAAGCTCATCAAACCCTGTAATACCTGTATGAGCCTTTCCCAGTTTTGCATTTGATACTGCTTTTGTATAATTTATGACCATTGCAAAAAATTTGTAATTAAATTCCCAACATTATATCTGTCTTTGTTCTTATCGTTGCCTGAACTATTTCTTTGAGTGTTTATGTTCGATGTGATACTTAATTTAAGGTTAATTTAAAATGCAATCTTTAAAGGTGAGAATTAAATAGCAGAGGATGAAAATCAATACCTGAATAAGAAATGTATATAGTAAAATTTTACTTAAAGTATAATAAAATGTAAAACTTAATTTTAAGGAAAGTTTTTATTCCAAATTATTAACGCAGCTTATTTTCGGATTAAATTTTATTTTAAGCAATTACTAAATTTTACTTGCTTATCCGTAAGTGTTTGCCTTTAGCAGGAAAGATGGAAAATTAAATTGTGTAAGAATCACGACGCTATTTATATTTTTTTTTAAATTTAAAAGCCACTATTACAATCAATGCTGATTATGCAAATCGCTCATTAAGATCTCATGGGAACAAGTACGTTTGTAACCCAGAAGCTTGCTAAATTATTGAGCGTGCTTGTCCATTCATCCACTGTTTTAGGTTTGCAAACATAGCAACTTGCTCCTAAATCATAAGCCTGCTCTATATCTCTAGTTGTTTGGGAAGTTGTAAAAATTATAACAGGAATTTTACATAACAGACGATCGCCTTTTATTTCTTTCAAAACTTCAAGCCCGTTCTTTCTGGGCATATTTAAATCGAGCAAAATAAGATGAGGTAAATTTCCAAGCTTGTTATTTTTACTTTGGGCCCTTAATATATCAATTAAATACTGGCCATCTTCAACATGAGATAAATGAAGATTCAGCTGAACTTTTTTGAAAATATCTTTTACTAACTTGAAATCTTCAAAATCATCATCGGCTATTACAATCTGCAATGATTGCACATGATCTGGCTTGTCCATAATTTGAAAATATAGATATTGCTTTCAAATACTTTGACTGATAATGTTACATTCGTGTTGAGTAACGAAAGACTTAAGTAAATAGTATATATTAATTTAAAACAATAATTCTTTACCTTTTATAAGGCTGATATGTTACATTAAATAAGTATATATACCAG
Source organism: uncultured Flavihumibacter sp. (assembly GCA_964237295.1). Taxonomy (GTDB): domain Bacteria; phylum Bacteroidota; class Bacteroidia; order Chitinophagales; family Chitinophagaceae; genus JADCRZ01. Next base: position 16,951 of record CAXSIE010000046.1, read on the forward strand.
TATTATAGTATCTTAAATCGACGCATTATTTATCAGTTGTTCGGACAGTTTTTTCACTACGGAGGCAGGGAGGAACACGGCTTTAATTGAATGTATGTATATTCAGTTAACACCGTGTTACTCACTGTCTCCCTGCATCCGTGGTTAAAACCACTTACAAGTTTAGTTACTACCTTTCAATACGTATCTAATAAGAATGTTGTACAAGATTATAATAGTAAGCATTAAAATTCATGCGAAAATCTACACGTGTTTAACCTTTTCTATATATTAGCTGTAAACATTTGCAATGATACCTTCCATAAAATACGATCCGTTTTGTTTTTTCTTTTTTTATGATGGTATAAAATATGGAGCATGGGCTACACGAATGGTAACATTGAAAAACAATCGAAAACTGGTTGGTTATAAAATAAAGTTTTATGATCAGGAAATTATTGAACGTTTTGGTGAAGTAATATTATTAACGGTGAATCAGAATGCGGCATTCGAATTATCCGGGCCTCCGGCAGAACAAATCTTCGTAGATAACCTTACTAAAGGACTGATAAGAGAAATCATTAAAATTGAGTACGGAGACGATCTGGTACCGGCGACTAGCTGTTTTCTATAATAAAAAACTATCCTGAGCCCGATTACAAAACTAATAGCCGGTTATAACCAACAAACACCATAGGTAAGAAATCTGTAAAAATACTTAGTAAAGTGGCTGTTTTCTGGGTATCTTTGCCGTTATGCCAAACGACAAAAAAAATATCAGGCACCTGAATTTAAGTGAGCTGGAGTTGTACTTTGAAGCCCTGGGAGAGAAAAAATTCAGAATCAAGCAGGTATATGAATGGCTATGGAAGAAACATGCCCATAGCTTTGAAGACATGACAAACCTGAGCAAAGAGCTAAGGTCAAAGCTGGAGGATAATTTTTCTTTGCCTGCATTAAAAATAGACGGTACACAGTATTCCTCCGATGGTACGGTAAAAAGCCGGTTTAAAACACATGATGGCCACCTGGTTGAAGGGGTATTAATTCCAACGGAATCCCGGTATACTGCTTGTGTAAGTTCCCAGATAGGCTGTTCTCTTAACTGCAAATTCTGCGCTACCGGTTATATGGAGCGTAAGCGCAATCTTGATTTCGACGAAATCTATGATGAAGCCGTTCTTATCAATCAACAAACTGAAAAAATTTATGGAAAAAAATTAAGCAATATTGTTTTCATGGGCATGGGTGAGCCTTTATTAAATTATAAAAATGTGCTTCGGGCGATTGAAAAAATTACTTCACCCGATGGACTTGGCATGAGTGCAAGACGTGTAACCGTTTCTACTGCCGGTGTTGCAAAAATGATCAGACAGTTGGGTGATGATAAAGTAAAGTTTAACCTGGCCTTATCGCTTCATGCTACCAACGATATCAAACGGAATGAAATAATGCCTATCAATGAAACTAACAATATCAATGTATTGA
>CAXSIE010000047.1:0-1754 GCA_964237295.1 uncultured Flavihumibacter sp.
AATATCATTTTTTATAAGCTATAATGCTAGGTTGTTAACAAGTACTTTAAAGAAACAGGGCAAGAGTTCGCTTTTATTGTCCCATTTAAAACGGTATGTAGTTGTAATATGATAAATTGAAACTATTTTATGCACTCCATTTGCTTGTAGGCATCAATAAATAAAAAAGGCTGACTCATTTTATTTTGAGACAGCCTCTTTTAATATACGCTAATACATATTTAAAGTATTAGTGAATAGACCATGTAAAAAATTAGTTCCGGAAAGATTTGCTATACAACGGGTATAATAAAATTTTTATTTAATAAATCGCAGGGTTTGATATCCACTATTTGATTTTACTGTAAGAATATATATGCCGCTAACAAGTAAACTTATATTGATTGACGGATCAGAAGCTGAAAGTATTCCTTTTCTAATTAAAATCGAAGCACCATTCATTAAAGTGTATTCGGAAGATCCTTGTGATAGATTCATGACACTTATTAAACCAGGTGATTGCAATAGTTTAATTGCTGATGTTTTGCCTGCTACTATCTTTATTACTGTTGTATAAACAAACTGACCCGACTGTTGTACTTGTTTAATCCGGTAATAATAAGTTTTTGTATTTACTGCTGAATAATCATTGTAACTAAAGGAACTTTTTATATTAGATGACATAAGCTGCACGTCATCCAGTTTGTTAAATAAATTTCCGTCGGAAGAACGTTCAATTTCAAATCTTACTGTACCATCTGTATTGGCTGCATCCCAATTTAGTTTAACACATTTCAGGTTATTTTCATAACTGCCTTTGAAAGATGCCAAATCTACAGGAAGTGCAGACATTAGTAAACCACTCACCGCTACGATAGACAGAGTTATGCCTTCATCTGTTGCATTATCTGTAACAGTAATAGATTGTACATTTTTAGCAGGGTTAACTGCAACATTAACCTGGTAAATTCTAGGATCATTCGGCAAAGCGGAAACACCTTCAACAAAGGAACTACGGGAAATACGACCTAGTCCATTTATTATATATGGAGAGTTTTCAAACCAGTCGTTTACTGAAGTATTAATTAACGGTCCATCTGTTTCATCAGTGTAATGAACTACTAACGAAAAGTTACAACTTCCGTTAGCGGCAAAAGCTGCAAGGCTTAACTGAGAGTATGCTGCCGGTGTAGTAAAACTTATATTTCTTGAACTTCCAGCCGTAGCACCAGCAAAAAACATAGCATTGTTAGTAGCATAATTCTGTAGTTGCCAAGTGTCAGCCCCATTTATTATGGTACCATTATTAGGCAGCCCTCCACCGGAAAATTCAGTAGCATTTATAAATTCCCGAGTGTACAAAACGTAATTCGCAGCACCATCAATAGCTGTTGAGGTTACAGAAAGTGGATTAGATCCCGTACCATCGGCCACTATATCCTGGTTAAAACTGGTATTAATAATGGAAACGGGTGAAAGCTGGGCTAAGCAATTCTGTGAAATGAAAATTAAAAAGGTTACTGCCGAAGAGTATAATTTTTTCATAAATTGGTTAGATTTAAAAGCAAGATAATATCATAGTATCCTCAAAAAACAATCCTGATCTAAAATTTATGTAGAATAATGATTGTAATATACTTTTATAAAAGTAAACTCTTAACTACGGCATTTAATAAATGGGCCTCTAATAAAAGTGAAGAGATATCCTGAATCGTGAAAGGAAATAATTGCACAAAGATGAAATGCATTCAAGAATACATTATTATTTCAGACCA
>CAXSIE010000047.1:1827-3387 GCA_964237295.1 uncultured Flavihumibacter sp.
CTTCTCCTTAATTCGCAGCTTAATATGTAATGCAACGGACTAAACAGTACCAGACTAATACATGAACACTAACGTTCATTAATGTCTTAGGTCACTGAATATGGCTTTTACACCGCATGTTATTAAATGGAGATATTGATTCAACCAATCTAATACTCATGCCTACCCCGTCATCAGGCATTTCTATTGATACAATTCAGATCATCAAATGCAATCTCCAGACGGCTACTGAAACTTTCTTCGGCTTTTCGTAACCAAACACGAGGATCATAATATTTTTTATTCGGTTTATCAGGTCCACCGGGGTTTCCTAACTGGGCCTGAAGATAGGCTTCATTTTTTACATAGAACTTCTGAACGCCTTCCCAGAATGCCCATTGTAAATCAGTATCAAGATTCATTTTGATCGCTCCATAACTAATTGCTTCCCTGATCTGAGCCTGTGGAGATCCACTTCCGCCATGAAATACAAAGTATACCGGTTTAGGACCAGTATGTAATTCCCTTTCAATATAATCCTGGCTGTTTTTCAATATTTCAGGACGTAACTCTACATTACCCGGACTATAAACACCATGCACATTGCCAAAAGCTGCCGCAATAGTAAAAAGCTTTCCTACTTTGCTTAATTCAGTATAAGAATACTCAACATGCTGCGGCTGTGTATATAATTTTTCATTCTCTACACCACTATTATCAATACCATCCTCTTCACCACCGGTAACACCCAATTCTATTTCTATGCTCATACCTAATGGCGCCATGCGTTTGAAAAATTCAACGCTTGTATGTATATTTTCTTCTATAGGCTCTTCTGAAAGGTCAAGCATATGAGAACTAAACAGCGGTTGATTCTTTTCTTTGAAATACTGCTCACCCGCATCAATAAGTCCGCTTACCCATGGCAACCATTTTTTTGCAGCATGGTCTGTGTGTACTATTACAGGCACTCCATAGTATTTTGCAACATTATGTATATGTAATGCTCCGGAAATGCCACCTGCAATATTAGCCTCCAAATTTTCATTTGGCATGCCCTTACCGGCTATAAATTGAGCGCCTCCGTTTGAAAACTGAATGATAATAGGAGAATTAACTTTAGCAGCCGTTTCAAGAGCAGCGTTAATGGTGTCAGTACCAATTGTATTTACAGCTGGCAAAGCAAATTGATTTTCTTTTGCATCAGCGTATAATGCTTCTAATTCTTCACCATGTAATACACCCGGACTATATTTTTTCATTTTATGTATTTTAAGTTCATGACTATTGGTTGATACATTCAATCCTAACTTATTGCTAAGATACAGTTAGTTTATATTTTATCGGATTGAATAATTGGTAAAATCGACCGTTTCGTTTACTAAGGAATATATTATCAATTGTAATACATCAATTTAAAAATGGAAATAAGATTTAATCTTCGAACCTGCTATGAATCTTAGGAATCATCAGCAGGTTTTTGCGCAGTAACTGTTTCAGGGTTTCTTTAACCACTTGTCCCATTGTTTTACAATCTTGAAGATTTTTATTCATCGGGTAAAGCGTCATCATTTCCTTTAC
>CAXSIE010000047.1:3397-4579 GCA_964237295.1 uncultured Flavihumibacter sp.
GAAATAACATCTTTCATCATAACATCTAACAGTTCTTTTAAACGATAGCGTGAAGTGCTTAGGCGAAACGCCATAAGTGTTCTTTCTTCTGTTTGATACTGTTCAATAGAATCCTTGTTCAGGTATTTAAGTGTAAGTTCCACTAATGGAAAATTTTCCTTAAAAAATTGGGGCAAATAAAGATTTTTTCTTCCTTCATATGATTGCTGGTCAAAGTCAATAGCACGTATCCTGTATTGAAAATCTTCTACGTCAGGTGTTATGTCAACTACAAAGTTATAGCTACGCATATCACCGAGTAATCTTACAAAACAACGTTCGTTAAATTTTACAAACTCCTTTGCAAAACGGATTTTGTTTGTAAGCGGATCATTTAAATACTGTTTTATAAAAATGTCTCCGGGCACACCTGCAATATGCTCCTCTACCAGGGTGGCATTGTTAGTATAAAATGTAATGCGGTTGGGTGATAGCACGTGTTCGAGTTCCAGCCCATAAACTCTTGAAGCGTCGGCTATTTTAATATAGTAATGATCGTAATTGTCGTTGAATGTATTCACTATCCGGATCCTGAAAGGATTGGAATTACCGAATGTGCAGTAATCGATCCTTGAAACGTCTAAGTGTTTTATAAAAGTAAGATCACCTTCTGTTTTTAAAATGGCATAAATTTTAACAAGGCCTTCCCTGATGTAATCCCACTCCCGCATATCGTATATAACGGTTTCCCATAAAGTGCTGTTACCAAACTTATCTTTTAATGAAACTGAGTAAGTAAATCTAAGAAGGTCCCGGTATGAAACCGGCAGTTTTACTTCCCGGCCGTGGTACTTAAGATACTGCCTCAAACGCTCGCTAATAGGAAACATAGGTTTTTTACGTGAAGGCTTATCAACTTCCCGGTCGTATAAAGCGTTGTCGTTTTGATAGAAGTGCATCGTATGAGGTATGGGGTATGAGGTATGGGGTATGTGTCGGGATCTTTATTCTTGTTCAAATTGTTAATAAAACATTTTAATAAAAGATTTCAAAAGATAATATATTATAAGACAATCCTATACCTTATACCCCACACCTCATATTTAATTCGCCATACTCTGTATAACATCATATTTGGTAACAATATGAAAATTACCACTTTCATCTTTAGACAAAACTGCGCCGTTTTCTTTATTAATAAGA
>CAXSIE010000047.1:4589-8080 GCA_964237295.1 uncultured Flavihumibacter sp.
GAAGTTAAACGCTCAACAGGGGTTTCAAAGGCAACAACAGGATAGGATGGTTCTAAAACATCCTTTACAATATGCTGCTTAATATCCTGGCCGTTATGAAACATCTTATGAAATAATCCCGTTTCACTTACTGATCCTATCATATCACCGTTTTCCAAAACAGGGATGCTTTCTATGTTATTGGCTTTCATCAGGTCTATTACTTCGGCTACCGTTTGCCGGGCCTGTATCGTTATCAATGGTTTTAAGGGACGGCTGCTCACAATATCCTTTAGTGTTTTCACATCCAGAAAACCTCTTTCCATCATCCACTGATCATTATATACTTTGGCAACATACCTGCTTCCATGATCACAAAAAACAACAACAGGTAAATCACCTTTTTTTAGTTCATTTTTTAACTGCATTAGTCCCTGCAAAGCGCTTCCACAACTGTATCCTGCAAAAATGCCTTCTTCCCGGGAAATCCGCCGGGCCATCACGGCGCCATCCTTATCGGTTACCTGTTCAAAATGATCTGCTAATTTCATATCATAGTTTGCCGGAACAAAATCCTCTCCAAAGCCTTCACTGATATAAGGATGAACTTCTTTCATATCTATCTCACCGGTGCGGAAATATTTTGTCAGCAACGATCCGTAAGGATCAATTGCCCAAATCTGTATAGCCGGATTTTTTTCTTTAAGATATTGTGCCGTTCCCGTTAACGTTCCACCAGTGCCTGTAGCAACAACAAGATGTGTTACCGTTCCATCAGTTTGTTCCCATATTTCAGGACCTGTGGTTTCATAATGAGCCAAACGGTTAGCCAGGTTATCATATTGATTACAATGAAAAGAATTGGGTATTTCCCTGGAAAGCCTGCCTGAGACGGAGTAATAACTTTGAGGATCTTCAGGTTCTACGTTTGTCGGGCATACGATCACTTCAGCGCCCATAGCTTTTAAAATATCTGCCTTTTCTTTTGACTGTTTATCCGTTGTAGCGAATATGCATTTATATCCCTTGACAATAGCGGCGAGTGCCAATCCCATCCCGGTATTTCCGGAAGTGCCTTCGATGATGGTTCCACCGGGTTTCAACTTGCCTTCCTGTTCAGCAACTTCAACCATTTTTAATGCCATCCGGTCTTTAATAGAATTACCCGGGTTAAAATATTCTACTTTTGCCAGAACGGTGCATGGCAGGCTTTTGGTAATTTTATTTAATCTTATCATGGGCGTTTTGCCCATAGTTTCAAGAATATTATTCTTAATGTCCATAAATAAGTATTGTTCCCGCCAAAGGTAACAATTAGTTGACAGGAGTGGTCCCGGAGTATAAATGTGGATTGTTAATAACGAAACTTTTTTGTTTCGTACCAACATTTACATTTGCAGCATTTAAGCTAAAGTGTAGATCATATCTGCAACAGCTTTATTAATAAATTTATATGCAGGAAAAATATATAAAAAAGATTAGTGAAAAATTAAATTTTTCAGTCAAGCAAATCAGCAACATTCATCAATTACATGAAGAAGGATCTACCATTCCTTTTATATCGCGTTATCGTAAAGAAGCTACTGGTAATATGGATGAGGTACAGATTAACGATGTTATCGAGCAGATAAATTACTTTGCCGAACTGGACAAGCGTAAAGATACGGTGATCAAGACTATAGATGGATCAGGTAAACTGAGCCCTGAATTAAAAGACAGGATCGAAAATAGTTTTGATGCTACTGAACTGGAAGATATTTACCTTCCTTACAAGCCAAGGCGTAAAACAAGAGCTGTAGCTGCAATAGAAAAAGGATTGAAGCCATTGGCTACAATGATTTTTGAACAAGGGTCTCAATTACCGGATGAAGAGGCAGGGAAATATATCAGTGAGTATGTAAAAGATAATAAAGAAGCGTTACAGGGAGCCAGGGATATTATTGCTGAATGGATAGCGGAAAATGAACCGGCAAGGAACAAAGTGAGACAAATTTTTAATGAAAGCGCCGCTTTGTGCTCAAAAGTTGTAAATAGTAAAAAAGAAGGAGAAGAAGCTCAGAAATACCGTGATTATTTTGAATTCAATGAATTGCTGAGCAAATGTCCTTCTCACAGGATACTGGCTATCAGAAGGGGTGAGAAAGAAGGGTATCTTTTAATGGATATCAATATCAACAAACAAACTGCCATTGATGAGCTGAACGTACTATTCATTAAATCATCAAACCTTAATTCAAGGGAAGTAAAAAAAGCTATTGAAGATAGTTTTGAACGTTTGCTTGAACCATCCATTGAAAATGAATTCCGCCTTATCAGCAAAACCGGTGCTGATGAAGAAGCTATAAAGGTTTTTGCAGAAAACCTGCGCCAGTTATTATTATCTTCTCCGTTGGGATCAAAAAAGGTATTGGCACTTGATCCGGGTTTCCGTTCGGGCTGTAAACTTGTCTGCCTCGATGAACAGGGAAATTTAGTGTATGATACCGTAATATATCCTCATCAACCACAAAACCAATTACGGGAGGCTACCTATGAATTAAAGATGCTGGCAGACCGTTATGAGATCGAAGCGATAGGAATAGGTAACGGAACTGCCGGAAGAGAAACAGAACAGTTGATACGCGGTATCAACTTCGGAAGGCCCATAAGCATTTTTCAGGTTAATGAAAGCGGTGCTTCCATTTATTCTGCTTCGGAAGTGGCACGAGAGGAGTTTCCTGGTCATGATGTTACTGTGCGCGGTGCGGTAAGTATTGGGCGCCGGTTACTGGACCCATTGAGTGAGCTGGTTAAGATTGATGCCAAATCAATAGGAGTAGGGCAATACCAGCACGATGTGAATCAGTTAAGGTTAAAAGAAAGTTTAGATAAAGTGGTGGAAAGTTGTGTTAACCATGTTGGCGTTGATTTGAATACTGCAAGCAAACATTTATTGATGTATGTGAGCGGATTGAGCGCTACGCTTGCAAAAAACATTGTTGAATACAGGTTGACAAACGGCGCATTTAAAAGCAGGGCTGAATTAAAAAAAGTAAGTTTGATGGGTCCGAAAACTTTTGAACAGTGTGCAGGATTTCTCCGCATCCCTCAGGCGCAAAACCTGCTTGATAACAGTGCAGTTCACCCTGAAAGTTATCATGTAGTAAATTCAATGGCAAATGACCTTCACTGTACACTGGAAGATCTGATAAAAAAACCGGAACTCAGAAAGCAGGTCAGCATAAAAAAGTATATTTCTGAAACAGTTGGTCAATATACTATTGAAGACATTTTAAAGGAATTGGAAAAGCCCGGTCGTGATCCCCGGCAGGTTATTGAAGAATTTCGTTTCGAGGAAACAATCAAATCCATTGAAGATCTAAAAGCAGGTATGACGGTTCCCGGTATTATAACCAATATTACCAATTTCGGCGCTTTTGTAGATATCGGCGTAAAACAGGATGGCCTGGTACACATATCACAATTGAGCAATAGCTTTATGATAGCTTTTCCGCAAAGAATTAACACTACTA
>CAXSIE010000047.1:8090-15554 GCA_964237295.1 uncultured Flavihumibacter sp.
GTAAAGCTGCAACAAAGAGTAAGCGTAACAATAACAGAAGTTGATGTAACAAGGAAACGGATAGCGCTCTCGATGAAAGATAACCGGAAACAGCCCGTTAAAAAAGAAACACAGCATAACACAAAACAAGAATCTTCCCGTGATAAAAAAAATAATACCAGCAAGGAACAACTTTTAAATCCCTTTCAGGCTAAACTTATGGAACTCAAGAAGAAATTTGATTAGTGACGAGTGGCGAACAATTAATCATTTTTCTCCACTTCTTCCAGTGCTTTTTTAACCACCTGGTCGTTAAGATTCAACACTTCATAAAATCCTTCATTACGCCAGGGCTGCCTGGCGAGAAGCGCCTTGATACGCCTTTGTGCCATGCTCTTATCTGTTGGCGAAACTTTAGAAAGGTCTATACTGTCTTTGGCAGCGAAAGAAACCAGATCTTTCCAGACAGTTTCTTCCTGTTTAAAATTATGTGCAAATTCCGTTGCGGAATGATAAGCTTTAAAATCATCTTTATGCTGGATAAAATAACGATAAACAAAGTTGTTCAGCGTGCTCGACATGTATAAGCTGGAGAGTACCGGCGCTATCGTACTGGTATCGAATGGTACAAAAATATCCGGCATTATGCCACCGCCACCGTAAACAGTTCTGCCCTTTCCGGTTTTATAAGCTTTGCCGTTCTGCACTTTATTGCTATCCGCATTAACAAATTCTCCATGATTGTAACGCGCCATGATTTCCTGGCGGTAATCGTTTTTGCTTGTATAAGCCTTTTGAATGCTTCTGCCTGAAGGTGTATAATACCGTGCGATGGTTAAACGCAATGCAGCGCCGTCTGAAAGATCGTATTGTTCCTGAACCAGTCCTTTACCAAAGGTCCGGCGTCCGATAATAGTGGCACGGTCCCAATCCTGCAACGCTCCGCTTAAAACTTCGCTGGCACTGGCGGAACCTTCATCAGTTAATACCACCAATGTTCCTGTTTCAAATAAACCCGGACGTTTGGAGCGGTATTCTTCTTTGGGTGTTTTATTACCTTGAGTATAAACAATCAGTTTTCCGTCTTCTAACAGTTCATCAGCAATATCTACCGCTTCATTTAATATTCCTCCACCGTTACCGCGCAGATCTACAATCAGTTTTTTCATTCCGGCAGATTGAAGGGTTTCCAGAGACTTCATAAATTCTTCATAAGTAGTTTGTGAAAATTTACTGATGCGTATGAAACCGGTTTCTTTATTAATCATGTAAGATGCTTCTATGGAAGGTAAAGGAATAAATCCCCGTTCTACTGAAAATTTCTTTTGTTCTTTTCCACGAAGTACCACAATACTTATCCTGGAAGAGCCGGGTCCGCGGAGGTACTTCTTAATTTTTTCAGGGGTGATGTTTTTCCCTGCCACCGTTGAATCTGCTACTTTCAGGAACTGGTCTCCGACCATAATTCCGGCTTTTTCGCTGGGACCTTTTTGCAGAACGTTTACAATGTTTACCGTGTCTTTAAAAATATAGAATTCAACACCGATACCCTGGAATTCACCTTGCAGGTCTTCATTAATTTCACTCAACTCCATCGGAGGAATGTACACTGAATGCGGATCGAGTTTGCTTAGAACCTGCTGAATAGCGTCGTCTGCGAGCGTATCCGAATTCACCGCATCCACATATTTAAGATTGATGAGGTCTAAAACCTGTTGCAGCGGCGAACGCCGGTCAATATTAAAAAAGCTTTTTGCTGTGCGGGTATTTTCTCTTATTTTATAACCTATCAGCATTCCCATTATCATAACTATCGAAAACATCAGTGGAAGCCAGACTTGTAGTTTCTTTGTTTGCATACTCATATTCTACCGGTTCTATCCCGCAAATTAATCAATTCCCGGTAAGATAGGCCACGAAGACACGAAGGTACAATGGAGCACAAAGAAAATTATTTATTATCAATAGTGCCTTCATGGCGAATTTAACGCATGGCCGGCAAGTGTTTGCTGGTTAACATTTTTAATGATTATTTCTGACACAGGAGCTTTAATTTCGTTTTTTAGCGCATATCAAATTAACAGCAGTATGGCAATATTGATTGCAGACAGCGGTAGTACCAAATGTGAATGGTGTTTCTTTCATGAGGGAAAAAAGAAACGTTTTTTTTCCCAGGGAATAAGTCCTTATTTTCTTAGCGGTCCCCAGGTAATGGAGCTGCTTCAAAAAGAGGTGTATCCTAAAGTGAAAAATTGTACCATTAATTCGGTTTTCTATTACGGCACCGGTTGTAAAAGCGCTGTTAACAGGAAGCTTTTAGAAAAGGCGCTACAAAGCGTTTTTACAGCATCTGATGTTTTTGCAGACCATGATCTGATGGGTGCTGCAAGGGCTTTATGCGGCAGAGATAAGGGTATTGCCTGCATTCTTGGAACAGGAAGCAACTCCTGTTATTTCAATGGCAAAAAAATTATAAAGAACAGTCCTGGAATCGGCTATGTGCTGGGTGATGAGGGAAGTGGTGCTTACCTGGGCAAAAAAGTATTACAATATTATTTGTATAATACCTTTGATGAAGACCTGGCTTTTCGTTTTAAGGACAGGTTTAATACAAACAATGTTGAAATACTTGAAAATATTTATAAAAGGCCTTTGCCTAACCGTTATATGGCTTCATTTGCTATCTTTCTGGCCGATAACCGCGGGCATTATATGATTGAAAACATTATAGAAGACGGGTTGAACGACTTTTTTTTTCAGCACATATGTAAGTATAGGGAGAGCTGGACCTTGCCTGTTCATTTCGCAGGCAGCGTGGCTTATGGATTTAAAGACGTAATAAAAGATTTATGTGGAACTTATGAGTTGGAACTCGGCAATATAATTAAAAATCCTATGGATGGATTGATTAAGTACCATAGTGAGGATTGAGGTAGGTAGTTGCTATCGGCTTTCAGCAGATCATTTGGTAAAAGATTTCGTCCTGATTACTGATCGCTATTAATAATAAATAATCTTATGAGTGATTTTATTCGCATAACTGAGGAGTCAAGTGATTATCATAACCTGGAAAAGATGAGCGTGCTCGATTTACTTACCAGTATGAATAAGGAAGATAAGAATGTTCCCGATGTAGTAGCGTTGGCTATTCCGCAAATTGAAAAACTGGTTATGGTGATATCTGACAAGATGCTGGCCGGCGGCCGGTTATTTTATATCGGCGCTGGTACAAGCGGTCGTTTGGGAATACTGGATGCCAGTGAAATTCCGCCTACATTTGGAATGCCTTACGGAAGGATTATCGGACTGATAGCAGGAGGTGAGGTGGCTATTCAGAAAGCGGTAGAAAATGCCGAAGACAATATGGAACAAGGCTGGAAAGACCTTGACAAATATTTCGCCAGCGATAAAGACGTTGTAATAGGAATTGCTGCCAGCGGTACCACTCCCTATGTAATCGGGGCATTAAATGAATGCAGGAAGCGTGAAATAATTACCGGATCCATATCCTGTAATCCTGACGCACCTATCAGCCGGCATGCTGATTACCCTATTGAAATTGTGGTAGGACCGGAGTTTGTTACCGGCAGCACCAGGATGAAAAGCGGTACGGCTCAAAAGCTCGTATTGAATATGATTTCCACCTCAGTAATGATTCAAATAGGACGGGTGGAAGATAATAAAATGGTGAATATGCAACTGACCAATGAAAAACTGGTAGACCGTGGTACCAAGATGGTGATGGAAAAATTAAATATTGATGATTACTACAAGGCAAAAGATTTGTTGTTACAGTATGGAAGTGTTAAAAAAGCAGTTCAATCGGTTCAGTGAGGCGTATAAAAATTTGAGCTTACAGTGTATAAAAAATTTGGGGATAGTATTGATTAGACTGTAAATTGCCAAAAGCTGGTATCGGTTAACTATAAACACTTTCAAAATACAGGTACGATCTGTTGAATTGTGAACCTTGAATTTTTAAGCATGCATGAAATAGAACCATTTTATAACTGGAGGCATATTTACGTTAGTGAGGAAGATGAATGTTCTCCCTTTTATGGAAGAGTTTATTCCGAATTTGAGTTTACGCAAACAATTTATAATTATTATATTCATCCTCAATGGGATGAATTCGGCTCCCGCACCTTGTACCTTAAAGTACTTATGGTAGATTACGAAGAAAAGTTTGCAATAATAGAATTGATAGGTGAATGGAATGATGCTATAGAAAATGATATCATGACGCTGAAACGCGATGTTGTGGATATCTTTATGGCCAATAATATTTCGAAATATATACTGATTGCTGAAAACGTACTTAATTTTCATAGCGGGGATAAGGATTATTATGAAGAATGGTTCGAAGAAGTAAGTGATCAGGATGGATGGATTGTCTGTCTTAATATGCCTGAACAAACCCAGCATGACTTTAAAAAAGCCAAGCTCAATTATCTTATAGAACGGATGGATCTTGATAACTGGAGGATTTATAAACCTTTCCACCTGTTTAAGCTGATTGACGAGCAGATATTGAAACGACTGGAATAATCGCCGGGCAGCTTTCAACCATCCGCACGAAGGCTTTTGCTGTATTTGTCTCAGGATATCTGATTACATTATAAGGCAGTCGATGATAACATAACAACAGCTGGTGACTGAAATCTCAAGACTTAATGATATTTAATTGCAACCATCGTAAATTCTTTAAAATAGTTGTGTTTTGTCTGATAAGTTCCTACATTTGATTTATATCATGAAAAAAGCAAGCGTATATAACCGGTTTTATTTTTATTATTATTTTACCTCCAAACAAGGGGTGCTTTTGTTGACCATTTGATAATAACATTTTATTCAACATACGAGCCCCCGGTTAAATCGGGGGCTTTTTTATAACTGTCCGTTAAACGGCGATCAAATAAGTTGGAACATGAACAGTAGTACAAAACCTTCAGATCCTGAAAATAAAACGGGTACAGCGCCTGTAAACATAAAAGTTTCTATCCAGGGCTATGAAGGTAGTTTTCATCAGATGGCGGCAAGGTATTTTTTCGGAAAAGATGTGGCAGTTATCCCCTGTGCTACGTTTAGGGATGTTGTAAGAATTGCTGCAAATAAAAAAGAAAGTGATGGAGGAATTATGGCTATAGAAAATTCCATAGCCGGCAGCATCTTACCCAATTACAATCTTTTACAAAAAAGTAATTTGAAAATCGGTGGTGAAATATATTTACAAATAAGACAGAACCTGCTGGTAAATCCGGGTGTAAAACTGGAAGATATCCGTGAAGTTCATTCACACTCCATGGCGATACAGCAGTGTTTCGGTTTCCTGGATAAGCATAACTGGAAACTGGTTGAAACAGAAGATACTGCATTAAGCGCGAAACTCATTCAACAGCATAAAAGTAAACACATAGCCGCTATTGCCAGCCGTTTGGCCGCTGAAATTTATGAGCTGGATATTCTCGCACCTAATATTCATACCTTAAAAAATAATTACACCCGGTTTTTAATCGTTCACCGGGAAGACATTGATATGAAGATTGATGATGCTAACAAAGCTTCCGTAAATTTTCATACGGATCATTCAAGGGGCAGCCTGGCAAAAGTACTTACAAAAATTGCTGAAGGAGGGATCAATCTTAGTAAACTTCAATCTTTTCCTATCCCCGGCAGCGACTGGAAATATTCTTTTCATGCAGACATGGAGTTCGATACCATTACTCAATTTGAAAATGTAATCCGGGAAATAAAGGAAGTTACCGATAGCCTGAAAATTTATGGCGTTTATAAAAAGGGAAGAACTATCTGAGTGGCAGTAAGAAAAGTGCCTTTTAACATTGTTAAAAAGATTCCGGCCTAAAGCAAAGAAAATAAGTATCAAATGCAAACATCAAAAAGATTAAAAGGGGTTGGGGAATATTATTTCTCAAAAAAGCTACGGGAGATAGATGAATTAAACAAGGCCGGCAAGAAGGTTATCAACCTGGGTATCGGCAGTCCGGATATGCCGCCCCATCCTGATGTAATCAATGCTCTGCATACGGAAAGTTTGAAAAATAACCAGCATGGTTACCAGAACTACAAAGGATCGCCTGTATTAAGAAAAGCAATCAGTACTTTTTATAAAAAATGGTATGATGTGGATATAGATCCTGAATCAGAAATTTTACCCCTGATCGGCTCTAAAGAAGGGATCCTGCATATCTGTATGACCTATATTGATGAAGGAGATGAAGCGCTGATACCAAATCCCGGTTATCCAACCTATAGAAGCGCTGTTCAACTGGCAGGAGGTAATTGCGTAACATATGATCTTACTGAAAAAAATAACTGGGAGCCTGATTTTTCTGCAATAGAAAAAAGCAATCTTGAGAAAGTTAAACTCATGTGGGTAAACTATACCCATATGCCTACGGGTAAGCTGCCATCACCGGAGTTGTTTGAAAAGATCATCGCTTTCGGCAAGAAACACGGTATTCTGATTTGTCATGATAATCCATATAGTTTTATTCTGAACGATAAGCCTATGAGCATACTTAGTGTTAAAGGCGCCAAGGATGTTGCTGTTGAATTAAATTCATTGAGTAAATCCTCTAATATGGCAGGCTGGAGAGTTGGATGGTTAGCCGGTGATAAAGGAACCATTGAAGAGGTGCTCCGGTTTAAAAGTAATATGGACAGCGGCATGTTCCTTCCCTTACAATTGGCGGCTGCAAAAGCTTTGGAGTTGGGAAAAGAATGGTATGAAGGCTTAAATATCATGTATGCGCAACGAAGGGAAATAGTATATAAAATATTAAAGAGCCTTGATTGCACTTATGATCCCAGGCAGTCGGGTTTGTTCATATGGGCAAAGATCCCTTCTGCTTATGAAGATGGTTATGAATTGAGTGATGAAATCTTGTATGAAAAAAATGTGTTCATTACACCCGGTGGTATTTTCGGAAGCAATGGAAATAACTTTGTGAGAATCAGTTTGTGTCAAAAGGCGGAAGTTTTAAAAAAGGCGCTTGAGAGGATTTCTGAGTGATGAGGAGCACTTTAAAATAGTGATATGTAGCGTTGTATTGTACAATTGATCAGGATTAAACGGATATTTATGACAGTAACAATCATAGGAGTTGGTTTAATAGGCGGTTCTCTGGCAATCTCGCTGAGGGAAAAGCAATTGGCTAAACACATTATAGGAGTAGACCTGAATGATGAACATTTGAAGAAAGCTTTGAGTCTTGGATTGATTGACGAATATTGTTCCTTGGCTGAAGCAATCAGTAAATCTACATTAGTTGTTATCGCTGTACCGGTAGATGCCATGATGATGATATTACCGGAAATAATGAGTCTGATCACGGCTCATGTGGTGATGGATATGGGCTCAACGAAGGAAAATTTGTTGAATGCTATTGCCGGTCACCCGAAGAGAGGGCGTTTTGTACCCACCCATCCCATGTGGGGCACAGAATACAGTGGCCCGGAAGCAGC
>CAXSIE010000047.1:15564-18108 GCA_964237295.1 uncultured Flavihumibacter sp.
GTAAGCGGTGCATTTGTAAATAAAGCAGTGGTGATCTGCAATGCTGAAGCGATTGATGCCGATGCATTGGCTCTTGTAAAAAATTTATACCAGAAAATTGGGATGCACCTGGTATATATGGAAGCTCCTGCCCATGACCTGCATGCAGCATATGTGAGCCATATATCGCATATCACTTCTTTTGCGCTGGCAAATACGGTACTTGAAAAAGAAAAAGAGGAAGATGCGATTTTTGAGATTGCAAGTGCAGGGTTTGAAAGCACGGTTCGTTTGGCTAAAAGCAATCCTGATATGTGGGTGCCTATCTTTAAACAAAACAGGGAAAATGTACTGGATGTTTTGAATGAACACATTTCTCAATTGAAAAAATTCAAAAGTTGCCTTGAAAAGGAAAATTATGTGTATTTGAAAGAATTAATTGAACACGCAAATGGAATCAAGAGAATTTTGGAGTAATGGTTAATAATTAATCATTAACCTCACGCTAGCCGATAGCTGAAAGCAGATAGCAGAACTTTAGTACCTTTGCGGAAATTTTTATTAAATATGATGACATTTGAAGGGTTGGGCATTGATGCTAAATTAGTGCAGGCAACCATTGAGTTGGGATTTGTAAACCCGACACCCATACAGGAAAAAGCAATACCGGTTTTATTAGGAGGAACAACTGATTTTGTAGGATTGGCACAAACAGGAACAGGAAAAACAGCAGCATTTGGTTTGCCGCTGTTACACCTGATAGATTCAAAAGAAAAATATCCGCAGGCGCTGATAGTTTGTCCTACACGTGAACTATGCATGCAGATCGTAAAGGAAATGGAACTTTTTAAGAAACATATCACGGGAATGCATGTGGTAGCGGTATATGGAGGTACCTCTATCAGTATGCAGATACGGGACCTTAAACGTGGCGTACAGATAGTGGTGGCTACCCCCGGCAGATTGATCGATCTGATTGAACGCAAGGCAATTGACCTGGCACGTATCAAATATATTGTTTTAGATGAAGCAGACGAGATGTTGAACATGGGTTTCAGAGATGATATTGAATTCATCTTAAAGAATACACCTGTCAAGGAATCTACCTGGCTTTTTAGCGCTACTATGCCTCCTGAGGTAAAACAGGTAAGCAAGCGCTATATGAAAAACCCGGTTGAGATTACAGTAGGTAAAATGAATACCGCCAATGTAAACATTGATCATCAATATTATGTAACCCAGGCACAGCATCGTTACGATACATTAAAAAGGATCATTGATTTTAATCCGGGCATCTATGGAATTATCTTTACCCGTACAAAGCTGGATGCACAGGACCTGGCAGAGAAGCTTACCAGGGAAGGATATGATATTGATGCTTTGCATGGAGATCTTACACAGCAACAGCGCGATAAAGTAATGGGCCAGTTCCGGGATAAAACCTTGCAATTATTAATAGCAACAGACGTTGCTGCAAGAGGTATTGATGTTCAGGGTATCACTCATGTAATAAATTTTGAGTTGCCAGATGATATGGAAGTGTACACGCATAGAAGCGGCCGTACCGGACGTGCAGGGTTAAGCGGTATCAGCATTTCAATCGTACATGCCCGTGAATCATTTAAATTGCGACAGATAGAGAAACTGATACAGGCTCCTATAAATCGAATGGATATCCCGAGTGGTAAGGATGTTTGCAGAAAGCAGTTCTTTAGTTTTATGGATAAATTGCTTCAGGCCGATATAAGCCATGGCGACTATGAAACTTATGTGCCGATGCTGGAAGAAAAATTTGCCGATATCAGCAAAGAAGATGTATTGAAAAGAGTGGCGGCAATGGAATTTGACCGGTTTTTGAAATATTATGAGAACGCTGAAGACCTTAATGTACGTGAAGAGAAAAGGCCGAGAAGAGAATATGCAGGCGATGGCCGCGACCAGGGAAGGCGAAATGATACCAGGGGAAGGGAGTTTAACGGTAACGGGAACAGCGACTACATGCGGTTATTCGTAAATCTTGGAACCAAAGATGGTTTTTATAAGGCCAGTTTTCTCCAGTTCATTCTGGATATGAGTGATCTGAAAAAAGAGGTATTGGGAAGGGTGGATATAAAGGATATGAATACCTGGATTGAAATAGACAAGTCAGTAGCCTCCAAGATGATTAAATCTATTGACGGTAAAACTTATAAAGGCAGAAGAATCAGAATGAATGATGCCAACAGCAGGTAGCTGACCTGCCTGCGCTAAAGCACGGCAGGCTAAATAGCTTACTAACGATTGAACTTATTAAGAATATAGAATGTAAATTTTATGCAAGCAATTCAAACAAAATCCGCTACTATTAATGAGACGCTTGAAAAGCGGCCTCTTGTAATCGCTGGTCCCTGCAGCGCAGAAACAGAAGAGCAGGTAATACAAACTGCCACCCGGTTAGCCAATACCGGTAAAGTAGATATGCTGCGGGCAGGTATCTGGAAACCCCGGACCCGTCCCGGAAGTTTTGAAGGGATCGGCACAAAGGGATTGCCCTGGATGCAACAGGCTAAAAAATTAAGTGGGTTA
>CAXSIE010000047.1:18118-18334 GCA_964237295.1 uncultured Flavihumibacter sp.
CCTGTTGCCATAGAAGTGGCAACAGCCAAGCAGGTGGAAGATGCATTACATTTTGACATTGATGTTTTGTGGGTAGGCGCACGTACCACCGTTAACCCGTTCAGCGTTCAGGAAGTAGCTGATGCACTCCGTGGTGTTGATGTTCCTGTTCTTATAAAAAATCCCATCAATCCCGATCTTGAGTTATGGATAGGTGCGGTAGAGCGTATAGCCAAG
>CAXSIE010000048.1:0-2421 GCA_964237295.1 uncultured Flavihumibacter sp.
CGCATTATTACCACCCACCGTTAGCAGGTCTTTAGAGCTAAGGTGCGTAATGGAACTCGACACTTCCTTTTTATTGAGTGTGCCATAGCCTACCACCACCACATCGCTCAAAGCGGACGCAGTAGTTGTTAATGACATGTTGATAGTGGTTTTATTATTTACATCCACTTCAATTGTTTCAAATCCAATGTAAGAAATGACCAGTTTCGGATTAGCGCTTTTAATAATGATGGAAAACCTGCCATCTTCTTTTGTAGTGGTTTTATTGGAAGTACCTTTTTCTGATATGGTAGCTCCGGCAAGGGGTGCACCCTGGTTATTGCCGCTAATTTTACCGGTGATGGTTTTTTGTTGCGCCATTAAACCTACCGATAACAAAATAACTGTAAACAAATGGAGAAGTTTAAGCATAGTTTTGTTTTTAACAATTAAAAATTGTTTCATGACCGGGTAGGAAAATTTAGTATTGGTATGAAATAGTACTTATTTCATAGCTGCAAGGGAACGGATTACGGGAAGAAATGCTGGTAATTGTCCAGGTATTATTAAGATGATAGTTAATACCTGCTTGAAAAAAGTGATGCTCCATGCATCATGATCGGAAATACTTTCAGATAAGAAATTGTTGAAAAATTATTTAGAGAAAAGCTCCATAAAAGGTGGAGGAAGATTTAGCAGTACGAGGTCACTGACCTGAAATATTTTTCTTTGCAGTTTAAATTTTAATTCTTTCATATAAAGATGGCAAGTTAGCAATTGCTGAACCTTCTGCCGATCGTTAATTCCGGCGTTATTCAGGAATCTAATGTACAATTGAATTATCAGGATTCAATAAGTTAATAAAAATATTATTACATCAATATTTGTTACGCCTTATTTAACCACGGAGTGGTTAAATAATAGTCTGAACGATTGACAGCTATTACGTCAAGCTTAACTTAACACTATTTCCAATGATTTACATGCAGTATTCCGTGGTACCAAAAGCAATAACAATTTGAAAAGAAGTAATCTTAAAACAAGTATATTGAGGTTTCAACAAAACTGCTTATGGCTGATTATTTCAAGCTGAAAGAAAACCAAACTACTCTTAAAACGGAAGTAATTGCAGGCATCACTTCTTTTTTAGCCATCGCGTATATCATCGTGGTAAATCCCGGGATCCTGAGCCAGGCAGGGATGCCCTTTGCGGCAGTGCTTACTGCAACCATTCTGGTATGTTTTTTTTGCAGCCTGATGATGGGTTTGTATGCCAATAACCCTATCATTGTAGCACCGGGCATGGGTCTTAACGCTTTCTTTACCTTTACAGCGGTATTAGGCATGAAGATTCCCTGGGAGGTGGCACTGGGTGCGGTGTTTTGGTCAGGTATCATCTTTCTGGTATTGTCTGTGTTTAATATCCGTACCTATATTGTCTATTCCATCCCAAAGCCTTTGCGTTACTCAATCGCAGCAGGTATCGGTTTGTTCATTACTTTAATCGGTTTGGCCAATGCAGGGTTTATAACAGCCAATCCGGCTACCATTATTGGTGCAGGTAAGCTGAAGCCGGCATTGGTAACTTTTCTTGCAGGTTTTATATTTACTGCAATGTTACTTGTAAGAAATGTACGCGGTGCGATACTGGCAGGAATACTATTTACAACGCTGGCAGCTTATCCTATCGGAAGATGGTGGGGCATATCTGTGAATAAAGCAGGCGGTGCAGCGGACACACTGGTACATTACAATGGCATATTTGCCGCTCCTGATTTTAGCTTGTTATGGAAGCTGGACTTTATTCATTCCCTTCAATGGTCGGTGGTGCCGGTGATCTTTGCATTTGTATTTACCGATATGTTCGACAGCCTTTCAACATTTGTGGGACTGGCAGAAGCGGCAGACCTTCTTGATGAAAATGGGGAACCCAAAAATATCAGGCGATCCCTGGTTACAGATGCTGTGGCCACTACCCTTGCAGGACTGGTAGGATCCAGTCCCGGTACTTCTTATATTGAATCCGCTGTAGGAATCAAAGCCGGTGGCAGAACCGGTTTAACTGCTGTGGTAGCAGCCTTGCTTTTTTTACCTTTCCTGTTTCTGGCGCCGTTACTTTCCATCATTCCATCCATTGCAACGGCGCCGGCACTGGTACTGGTAGGCGTATTTATGGTAAGGCCGGTGGTAAGGATCAACTGGTTGCAGCTGGATGAAGCCATACCTTGTTTTATAGCAATGGTGCTCATCCCCTTTACCTATTCCATAACACAGGGAATCATCTGGGGTTTTTTAAGCTGGACCATTTTAAAGCTAACAACAGGCAGCACAAAAGATATCACTACAGCTTTGTATATTATAGATGCATTTGCTATTATAGCTTTAATTATTGAATAGCGTTGCGCCAGGCAAAAATGCAGTATTATCTGTTATCAGCAGCTG
>CAXSIE010000048.1:2431-8291 GCA_964237295.1 uncultured Flavihumibacter sp.
AAGGAAACAGAATAAACTAACTTTTATGAAAAAGATTGCATGGAGTGTTATTTTGTCAACTTTATACTGTGGCATTTTAATAGCGCAGGCTCCTGTAAAACCGGTGGCAGCTTCAACCGGTAAGTTACAGAATCCTTCCCCCGTAACTGCTGTGCTGGGTGCTTTTGCTGAGGAAGTAAACATTCTTAAAGCACAGGTTCAGCAAAAAAAGCTGCGCACCATTCAAGGTATTCAATTTGTACAAGGTATATTAAACGGACGACGCGTGGTAATAGCGCAAACTGGTATTGGTAAAGTAAATGCAGCAATCACTACTACGCTTATGCTGGATCATTTCAATCCGCAACAGGTAATATTTACCGGTATTGCAGGTGGTGTTAATCCTGATCTGTCGCCGGGCGATATTGTAATCGGCACTTTGGTTGCGTATCACGATTATGGAACCATTACGCCTGACAGTATGCTCATCCGGCCCACACGCAATCCTTCCACCATGATTGAAAATCCCATTTATTTCAGAAGCGATTCGAATCTGGTTCTAATAGCCGGTCAGGTTGCTGCAAATGTAAAACTGGAAAATATTACGCACCTTAACAGGAGTTTAAAACCAACAATAATTCAGGGCACCATTATTACCGGGGATGTTTTTGTTTCATCTGCAACAGCAACAAAGGAACTGCGAAAAAAAACAAATGCCGATGCCACTGAAATGGAAGGCGCTTCAGTGGCACAGGCATGCTGGCAACAGAAAGTACCTTATATAATTATACGAAGCCTTAGTGATAATGCCGGTGATAATGCATACGATGATGTAAAAAAGTTTTATGAAGTTGCTGCCAGAAATTCAGCAGGTTTGGTTGTGGCAATGTTGGGAAGGCTTGCAAAAATTCTATAAATTACAGCGTACAAAGTGGGAGGAAAGACAGAAGGCGGCGCCGGTGCGTAAAATTCCTCTGTATTTCCTCCCTTTGGTTAAAGAAAATTATCCTGAAGGTGAGCGCAAATGAATCAAATTTATGGTTATCTAACACTTAGTTTCCATCATATGCTTTCTGCAGTACAGCAATATCTAATTTATTCATCTTCAGCATAGCCTGCATAGCCCTTTGAGATTTTTCTTTATCAGGGCTGCTGATTAACTTTGTTAAAGCCGTAGGCACTATCTGCCAGGATAGACCAAACTTGTCTTTCAACCAGCCGCACATGCTCTCTTTTCCCCCATCAGTAAGCTTTGTCCATAATTCATCTACTTCCTCCTGTGTTTCACAAGTAACAAAAAGCGATATAGCTTCTGTAAATTTAAAAGTAGGCCCGCCATTTAACACATAGAATTGTTGTCCTTGTATCTCGAAAGTTCCCATCACTATTTTACCATCTGAACCTGGCCTTCCATCCGGGATGCGGTTGACGCTGACAATTTTGAGTCTTTAAAAATGGAAGTATAATGATTCATTGCCTCTTCAGCATTGTTGTCAAACCACAAAAAGGGAGTTATTTTTTGCATAATTTAAATTTTAAGCATTAATATTTCTGTTAAACTAAATCATAACAAAAATAATGTCAATTCTTATTGGAGGCAATGTGTAAAAGCGACAAAGTTGCGGGTAGATTAAGACATTATTTTACCATCCGTTATTAAGGTAGTTGTTTTCAACTTTATTTTTTTGCCGGTGCGGGCGCAGGTTGTGCCGGCTGCCTGGCAGGAACTTTTGGAACTACAGGCAGACTCTCATTACCAGTGCTGTTAACAGACTGAACAGCAAAAAAATAATTATCTTTCGAATAAGGCAGCCTGATAGTAGTATCTGCAGTAAAAATCTTTTTTTGCCATACCGGACTGGTAGTTTCTCTCATCATTACATAATAGCCTTTAACCAATCCAGTTAGTGGGGCATTCCAGAACAAAGAGGTGTAATTACTAAGCGCCCTAACTTCAATGGTAACATTTTCCGGCATGGCAGGAGCTTTCGCCAGATTAGAAAGATTGACCAGATTCATTGCAGTGTTTTTTCTCAGGTACTCAAAATCAATATGCTCTATCACATCACCATAATTGATGCCGTTTTCTGTTCTAACATTCTGGTGTTGACGGTAATAGTTTTCATTCATCTCGGTAATGCGAACTGCGGCATAACCGTTTTCTACATAGGGAGTATGATCGCCGCCGCGCAGGAACCGGTCATTCCTGTAAATCATAACAATCTGCAGGTTTTCTACATAGCGTTCTCCCACTTCTTTTACATACCGCGCCAGTTGCCTGGATTTGCCGTCATTCTCCAATCCTAGCTGGCGGATGTTGGCGGCGTTCTTATCCAGCTCAAAAAAAGGCAGGCCCTCACTGAACACCCTGATCTGCGTATTGTTAATGATGTTGGTTTCGCTGCTGTTATTACTGCCCATGATATCGTTATTCAAATCGGCTTCAATATTCAATCCCATTTTTTTTGACTTGGTGGCCATATAATTGGCTCCCAGCAATCCCTGTTCTTCCCCGCTCACCGTAATAAAAATTAATGTTGCCGGAAACGAATGTTTGCTCATGATGCGGGCGCATTCAATTACCGCCGCAGAACCGCTGCCATCATCATTGGCACCCGGCGCATCTCCGGTGCGGTCCATTACGTTAGAGCGCATATTATCCAGGTGGCCGCTGATTAAAAAAATGCGGTTATCTTTCGGGTCTGTGCCTTTGAGGGTAGCTACCACATTTCCAAGATTCAATACACTGTCTACCCTTCTGCCATCGGGTTGAAGCGTAGTGCTGTCAATTAAAGCGGTGAGCCTTCCACCGGATTGTTTTGCAAACTGGTTGAATTTGCTCAATACCCATAACCTTGCAGCGCCAATGCCGCGTTTGGGATCCCTTTGTGTGCTAAGGGTATTACGTGTGCCAAAAGCAACCATTGTTTTTATATAAGACTGTAACGAATCAGGTGAAACCTCTTTCAACATCTGTTCGATCTCAGGATCTTTTTGAACAATGGCAGGCGATTGTGCAAATGAATTATTCAGACAACATAATGTAAATGCGGAGATAAAGATTTTTTTCATGAATGATTTTTAAAATTTGCGATCATCTATCAGCACTCAGCTACCTGCGAATAAAAACAGGATTGTAAGGCTGTAAGACACTTCCCGATAGCTGATTGATAGCTGCTGAAGGTATAATATCCTTTATTTTGATCTAAAATAGGCATAATATCGATATCACCCTGCGGTATGGTTAATTCACTGAATGTTGAACTGCAGGCCCGTGGATGTAATGATATATTTTAATTGCATGGTATAAATAATCGAATCAGCACCTCACAGCCGGAGCAGCTATATTATTATGTTTCTTTTTAATTATAAATCATGTAGAATTCTATTCACGTAAATAAAGAAATATACATTGGAAATTATTCCGGATCTGGGAACTAATACTGGTTTCATCTTATAAAATTCATAATTGTACCTGTTTTCTTTTCTGGCATAATTTTTTAATATGTATATCACCTGCTATACATATCATCCTGATTTGAAAATACCTGAACAAATTATTATTTACATTTAAAAAAGTTTATGAATCAACCATTTAATTTGTCTGTTACAGGCAAGAAGAGAAATTTACGTACAGGAATGATGGGTGTTTTAACCGTATCTGCGTTACTACTTTCAGTAGCTTGTAATAAAAACAAGCCTGCCACAGATCAGGATGCGATCATGCCCAAGGGGCCTAAACCAGCATGGGGACCAACATTAACACCCCAGATGCAAACAGTTATAGAAGCCCTCGATACTATCGCCCCTGTTCCGATAACATCGCTTACACCCCAGCAGGCGCGCATGCAACCTGGAGCTGCAGACGCTGCAATGCGAGTTATGAGAAACTATAATATCCCCGCTCCTCCTATGAATGTTGATACCGTTGGTAAGGAAATCCCTGTTAGCGGCGGTCAAATTCATGCTCGTATTTACACGCCTAAAACCGGAAAGGCTTCGTATCCGGTCGTTGTGTACTATCATGGGGGCGGATGGGTAATCGCAACCATAGATACTTATAACACTTCAGCCCAGGCATTGGCTGAACAGGCAGATGCTATTGTTGTTTCAGTAGAATACCGTAAAGGCCCTGAATTTAAATTTCCAACAGCGCATAACGATTCTTACATGGCTTACAAATGGGCAATTAAGAATGCAAGCACTTTTAAAGGAGATTCAACCCATATGGCTGTAGCGGGTGAAAGCGCCGGTGGCAACCTCGCTGTTACAGTAGCAATGATGGCCAGGGACAGCGGTATCATGAAACCAAAACATATAGTATCAGTTTATCCTGTTGCAAGCAATGATTTAAATACGCCTTCAAAAATCATGTATGCAAATGCAAAACCGCTGAGTACACCTGCATTGACGTGGTTCCTGATGTATTATTTAAATTCACCGGCAGAAGGTGCGCTACCATGGATCTCATTGGTAAATGCTAATTTGTCAGGATTGCCTCCTACTACCATTATAGGAGCGGAGATAGATCCTTTGCAGAGCGAAGGCAAAACCCTTTCAGAAAAATTAGTAGCTGCAGGAGTAACTACAACGTATAAATTATATATTGGTGTTACCCATGAATTTTTTGGAATGGCAGCTGTAATTCCTGAAGCAAAACAGGCACAGGCGCTTGCAGCGTCTCAATTAAAGAATGCGTTTAAATAATAATTAATGATTAACGGTTAACGGTTAGTTGCTGATTCTTGAATTTAAAATTAAGTAACTAACCGTTAATCATTAACCATCAATAATTAATCATTACTACTTATCCATGGTTCAACGTGAACCAGCACATCTGTAACCCTTAGCTTACTTTTTAGTAGTGCATCTTTTACTGAATGAGCAATACTATGACCTTCCGTAACAGTTAAATTGCCATCTACTCCAATGTGTATGTCTACATAATAGTCAAATCCCATTTTTCTGACAAAACATTTTTCGGTAAACTTAACCTGCGGTACGCCTTCTGCAATTTCTCTTACCTGGTTTACTATTTCAGAAGAAGGAGCGGCATCCATAATTTCTGCCAATGCCGGCCTTATAATTCCAAAAGCATTGTATAGTATTAAACACGATGCCACAAGAGCGGCCCAGTCGTCAGCACCTTCATAACCTTTACCCCCTATCAGAGCAATAGAAATTCCACAAAAAGCCGCTATGGATGTAATGGCATCACTTCTATGGTGATAGGCGTCTGCTTTAACAGCCTCGCTGTTTATTTTTTTTCCGATATGCAATACATATCGAAACATGCTTTCTTTTATAACGATTACAAGAATAAGGATCCACAGTGTAAAACCTTTAGGCATATCATGTGGTGTATCTATAAATGTTATGGAATGATAGCCTATCCATACTGCGGCTGCTATCAGGAACAATGCTACCACAATGGCGGCTAAAGGCTCTGCTTTTCCGTGGCCATAGGGATGTTCTTTATCTGGTTCTTTTAAGGCTATACGCAATGCCAGCCATAATAAAGCGGAACTCAGTATATCAGCGCCTGATTCGGTGGCATCTGCCACTAAAGCATAAGAATGTCCCAGGTAACCAGCTATACCTTTTACGAATATTAAAATAATGCTTAATGCAATTCCTATCTGGGTTGTTCTGATCGCAACAGAAGGAGTATAGCTTTCTGAACTACCCATTGTTATTATGATAATTATATTTGCTAAAAATCATCCGGCAAAATAATCAAACTATTTGCAAAGTTGGGAGATTGATGATATTTCCGCAAGTTGAACCAAAGCGTAATAACGCATAATGCAAGCCGGGAATTCCTTTGCTACTTCGGAGTAAAGAAATTCCCGGCAAGGCACCAATAGATGCCTTAAGAATA
>CAXSIE010000048.1:8301-15462 GCA_964237295.1 uncultured Flavihumibacter sp.
CGACATCATTGTTTATGTTTAATCAGCCGTCCTTTTAAAAGTGCTTTTAAGCTCATTTCCACCATAAGTGGAAGTAACAACAATCGAATCGTTGTAATACTTTCCGGTTGATTCCCTTATATTACCATTGATATCAATTTTGTAGGAAAAATCGGTCCCCGTGATCTTTCCGTCAATAAGTGGAATCTCGCCATAAGTGGAGGTGATGGTACCGGTTAGTTTGTCGCCGTCCGCTTTAAGTTTATAAGTTAACTCCAGTGGATTTCCCTGTATGGAAATACTTCCTTTCCAGGTTCCCGTAAGGTCGGCTGCAAAGCAGGATAATACAAATACAAAAAGCAATGCGATTGAAATAAAGGTCTGTTTCATAATTGTTTAAAGTTGATTTGATCCGGATAAAATTATTGTCAAAAATTTATGCATCAATATAGTTCAAATAAAATTACTACTGTTCGAAAATGTCTTGAAAGCAATACGGTGAAATCAGGAATGTAAGCATTAAAAAAATTCATCCGATCCTTCATCCAATGAGAAATCAATAATGAATTTTTTTTCGTGCTCAAAATCATACAACCTTTTTTTGATTATTGATAAAGCCTGTTTCTCATTTCCCTTAAGCAGCGCATTTTCCGAAGATACGAGCTGGCATTTAGTTTCTAACAAATGTTTTTCGTGCTTTATATTTATATCTCTTACATTAAACGGAAATAATGCGAATTTTTGCAACGGTTGGTACCTGGGATGTTCCGATAGCGCTTCCAATTCGTCTTCCAGTTCGCTTATCTGTTCTTTAAGGACTTCGTTATAAATTCCAAGCTTGTCATCGGTAATTTTACCCGGATTGTTTTCTTCATTTTGTATCCAGGTAAGTTCCAGATACAGCAATGTATGCAGGTCATTATTTTCGTAAGCGTTCGTCAACTGTTTCATCAGTTCCTCTTTCTGCAATTTCAGTGCTTCATCCTGCTCAAGATCGGGATGTAATATTTTGGCAAGCTGTTTATAAATGCTGCTGATATTCTTTGCTCTTGCCTCCTGTATCTGTTTGGCTTTTTCCTCTTTTTCCAGTTGCTTTTTTGTTTTTTTCTTTGCTGCTTGCTGTTGCTCCTTCGCTTCGGCCAGTTGCTTTAATTTGTCTTCCATTTCCATGGTTTTTTGCATTATCTCCTCCTGCGTCATTTTGCTATGCAAGCCATCAAAATTCATTTTAAAACCGAACTCATCAAACATAGATTCCATATCGTTCTTCATGGTTTCGAAATCCTGCTCAACAGCTTTTTCATAGCTTATTCCCTGAACAGCTTTGAATATAATTTTAAGCTCATCCTCCGGTTCGCCGTTTTCAAACTGAAATATTTCATGAAGCAGGCTGGCTATTACACCTCCTAAATTATGCCTTTGCTTTTTTGGGAGTAATTTTTTATTCTTAAAAAAGTTAAAGAGCAGCTTCGCTGCTTCTTTGTTCAATTCAGATAATTTTTTTTCTAAAGGATAGATATTTTTTGAATAAAAATCAAGTTTCTCGTCTAATAGTTTCTGCACCTCAACAATAACTGATCTTAATTTTTCAATTTTTTTTATAAACCTATTAAATGTCTGTTGTTGTTTACTGAGTGTTTTTTGCTGTGTACTGATCATTAAACCTGCTGAAGCGTTTTTCCCTTGCTCTGTGATATTTTGTTGCATCATATGCTGATTTTAAAAACAATTTAAATATAAATTTAAATAAATATCTTTTTGAAATGTTCACTTCTTATTGACAACGAAACAATTTAGTTTTATGTTAATTGCATTGATGCGTTTGCTATAGGCTTTAAGCTATCCGGAGGATACAATTGTCTTTACTGATCCGCTGATAGCGGACTATTGACAGCAGTATATATGTAATATCATGTTTAACTTAACACAAAGTGCCATCAACTTTTATCATACGGTGAAGTGCATCGAACTATTATAAGAACAGGGTGTTACATACTAAACAAGCCCTATTGACAGTACACATTAAAAATTTACATGACTATGATAAAATCAACTGAAAAAATACCTGAAACCTTTCAACTGGGCGGAGATCTGACCATTAAACGCCTTGGATATGGTGGTATGCAGCTCACAGGATTTGGTGTTTTTGGCGACGTAAAAGACCGCGAAAACGCAAAAAAGGTGCTGCAGGATGCAAATGCCGGCGGAGTGAATTTTATAGATACCGCTGATGCATACGGTCCACATACAAATGAAGTATTGATAGCGGAAGCTTTATATCCATATTCCAACGACCTGGTGATAGCTACCAAAGGTGGATTTGAGCGCCCTGGCCCGAACAAGTGGGTAACCAACGGTAACCCGGATTTTATCCGTCAGAATATAGAAGGAAGTCTTAAAAGGCTTAAGGTAGCATGTATCGACTTATGGCAATTACACAGGATTGATCCCAAAATCCCGGTTGAAGAGACATTGGCGCCCGTTGTAAAAGCTGTAAAAGAAGGAAAAATAAAACATGTTGGTTTATCTGAAGTAACTATTGAACAAATTGAACGGGTACGGAAAGTACTACCCATCGTTTCCGTCCAAAACCTGTACAATTTAAGCAACAGGCAATGGGAAGCGGTAGTTGATTATACTGCTGAAAATGGAATGGCATTCATTCCCTGGTTTCCTTTGGCTTCCGGACCGGGTAAACTTGCTGATAAAATTACAAATATAGCCGGTAAGCATAAAGCCACTACTGCACAGATTGCACTGGCCTGGTTACTGAAGCGGTCTCCTAACATTTTATTGATACCTGGCACAAGTTCGGTGGAACATCTGAAAGAGAACCTGCTTGCAACCGGTATTGATTTATCGGATGATGAATTTGCTGAGTTGTCGAAATGATGCAGGTGCCACTCTATTATTGAATCAGGAAAACCATAACCTGGCTTTTTAGGCATGAATGAAAGATGTATTAGCTTATACAGTGAAGTAAACGTTCTTGCCGGACCGAGTCATTACAATTTAATATGTATTTGTTATCCTAACATTTTTATCAATAATCGCCGCCAACTGTTCTTTTATTAAGACTAACATAAGGAGCGTTAAACCTGGGTAGCCTGACAGGTACTTTTGAAGATGCACTGGTGTCGGTAAGCGCCTGAATAAACGACACCAGATCTTTCTTTTCCTTAATGGTTAGTTGCAATGGAATTGGCAATATAGTAAAGAACGGTAATCCCTTCATGTCCGGCCTCATATCTTTCGAAAATTTGTTGCCCGCCGCATGATCATAAAAATCAACCACCTGTTCCAACGTTTTATACACACCATTGTGCATATAGGGCGCAGTAACTGCTGCATTACGAACAGTGGGTGTTTTAAAGGAGAATCGGGAAAATGCATCACCATCAACTTTCATAACTCCCAAATCAGGATCAACCGCATATTAAATGAAAGAGAAAGTATAAAACGAATTATAAGAATTATTAAATTTGATATTCTGTAATAATAAACTCCGTTGAAATGAACAATAGCGAATTACTTACAACTTTAACCTGTAAGCTTACAGTTC
The DNA here is from genome assembly GCA_964237295.1 of uncultured Flavihumibacter sp. Lineage (GTDB taxonomy): Bacteria > Bacteroidota > Bacteroidia > Chitinophagales > Chitinophagaceae > JADCRZ01. Next base: position 11,843 of record CAXSIE010000048.1, read on the forward strand.
GGAACTAAGAAAAAGAAAAGTTATTGACAAACTAAAACAACATATCCTTGAATAATAATACCGGTAAAATCAGTAACTAGCCGTTTATATAAACCCGGTAGGACTTTTCAATGGCAATGTTTATTTTAACAATCCACCACCCGTTACTTATCTAAAAGTTGAAGTATGAAATATTTTTTAAGCTTGCTTTTCTCTTGCTGCCTGTACCTTTCTTATGCACAAAGAGATTCAACGCCTACTCTAAAATCTATTTTGCTGGCACAACTTAAAACAACACATAATGTAAAGGATTGGTTTGTGCCGCCAACTATCGCCATTGCGGGACTAACAGCGAAGCAAGCTAACTGGAAAGACAGTTCCGCTAACCATTCTATAGCGCAGCTTACAACACATCTTATTTTCTGGAATAAACAAATACTCGATAAATTCCAGGGCATAAAACCCGATACTTTCAGCGGTAATAACAAAGAAACATTCATTGAAGTGAATGAAAGCACCTGGAAGGCAACAATACAAACACTGGATACAGTGCTAACTTCACTGGAAAATGCAGTAAAAAATGCGGATGATTTAACATTAAAAAAATGGTATGATACCATTGCTCATATCGGTACACACAACGCTTATCATACCGGGCAGATACTTTATATAAGAAAAATGAAAGGATGGTGGGATGATAATAATGGTGTAAAGTAAATTGTAAGCATGCTATTATGTGATAATGATGTATCTGAACAAATTGAGCTGTAATTAATATATCAGAGTTCTCTCACCACCCTTCGCAGGTTTTTCCTTTGAATTGTCTTTCTGTTCCCTGCAGGCTTTTAAACTGATGAAACTACATGAGTAAAAACACAGTCAATTTGCCGTTGTGAGTTATCTGGAATTGATACCTGCGGTTTTTGTAACCATTTCTCTTTAAAGTATAGACTATATTCTTCTTTTGATGATTAAGTATGTAACTGGTAATTTCGGAAGCAGTAGATTCCATATTTTTTTGAAGCAATCTTAAAGATTCATTATTTAACCGGCGGCTTTTTGCTATATTTAAAAGCCTTTCTGCACGTTCAAGCTCAGTTTCATTTTCTATATTCAACGTTGAATTTTCAGCGACATTAATGTCATCTTTTTTAATGGCTTCAGATAATAACTCTGCCTTAATTAGATTTAATGAATAAGTTTTAAACGAATTTTCAATAGTGTTCGCCTTGAATTTTATATTGGGAATCATCATATGAAACCTTTTTTATACATATCGTAAATATACGATAATAATGAGGTTTACCGCATTTAAATTAATTAACATTAAAATTCGGAAATTTAGCTTTAAAAGTCAGTATTATGCTGCTTCTGAGAACATGTATGCAAAAACCTAGGCAGGGTGTCTGGAAGGAAAACAGTGAATTAAAACAGTTCTTTAATATAAGGTTGCTGTGACCCTCTGTGCCGAAATTTTCCCCGGTTAAACAAAACAATACATCTATTTATGGTAAAAATATCTCTACAATATTTAAATCGCTCTACCTTCAACATAAATTATATGTTCCGTATTTGTTTTATATTATTTTTAATTACGTTAAGTGCTCTAAAATCATCCGCACAAATTCCTGCTCAAACCATTCCCGAATTTAAATTTTTCAGGCTTGATAAAAGTACTTTTACCAATCAAGACCTGACACAGGGAAAAATGTTATTTTTTGTTTTTTTTGATCCTGGGTGTGAACACTGCCAGCGTACCACGACATACCTTAACAAAAATTACCAGTCTTTAATGAAAGCTTCCGTATACTTTATATCAATGGAAAAGACAGACAAAATAAATTTGTTTATGGGCACTTATGGGCAGCAACTGAAAGTACAGAAAAATGTGGTGATATTGCAAGACAATCTCTATCAGTTCATATCAAAATTTAAACCTAAAAAATATCCTGCCATGTTCCTGTATTCAGCAAAACGACAATTGATAGATTATGATGACAATGAAGAAAGCGCATCCAGGTTTATAAACAGTATTAATAAAAAAGTAAGATAATTTTTAAAAGTTATCGGCTAATTCAAACAATCAATGGCAAGGCAGTATGAATACACCTTCCTGGTCGCCTGATAGTAAGAAAATTGCTTTCGTCAGTAACACCGGTACGGCAGGTAGTGGAAATTAAAATTTTTTGTTCTTACGCCACAAAGGCACACAAAAAAATTTCTTAGTGCTTATTCGTGCCTCAGTGCCTTGGTGGCCTGCCTGATACCCGATAAAATTTATTTTTGACCGATTGTTGGACAGCATGAATTAAATCTTTAATTTAGTCGCTTCCATTACGTTAACCACTCCAAATTGCTAATTGCTTGTACGATCATTCAACAAATAATGTTAAAACGCTGCTATTAAAAGTAGCATCAGGTGATGAAAACGCCTTCGGCCAACTTTTTAAAATATACTATAACCAGTTGGGTGATTTTATCATGCGTATTACTCAATCTGAGCTGCTGACCCAGGAAGTTGTTCAGGACGTGTTTTTAAAAATATGGATCAACCGTAGTTCCCTGACAGAAGTAGATTGCTTTAAAGCTTACCTTATTGTTGTAGCCAGAAACCATGCATTTAATTGTTTAAAACAAATCGCCCGCGAACAGAGCCGGAAAAAAGAATGGGTAAATTCTGTATTGCATCATGCTGTAAACAGCATTGATGAAAGTGATGCCATAGATACCGGCAAACTGATTGATGAAGCCGTGGAACTCCTTCCTTCCCGGCAAAAGAAAGTGTATACTTTAAGCCGCAGAGAGGGCATCAGGCCACAGGAAATTGCCAGAGAATTAAATATATCCCATGAAACAGTTAAAAAGCACATGGTGCTGGCATTGCGGTTTTTGAAAAATCACCTCCGTACCCGTATTGGCCTTATGATAATAATAATGTTACTGTCCTGTTAATCGCTGTCAGCCATTAGTCTTTGGTTTAGGAAAACACAAAGCAATGATCTGCTGAAGCTGAAATCAAACCCTATAGTCAGTTTAAAGTTTACCTGTACAAAGTAACTTTAAAAAAAATTGTTAAATTTCATTACCTCTTTTTTTCATTACTGTTGTCTATATAATAGTAGGACGTTTATAGCTAATTCTGTAAGTGCTACTATCCTGCATGAGCGAGTCAAGATTAACTTATTTATTTAAAGTTTATTTCTATAAAACCGCTACCCTATCCGAACGCGATGAATTAATGGAGTTACTTGCTCATGCTGAAAATGACGAGCAGGTAAAATTTTTATTAACAGAAACATGGCAGCAGTTTCTTAGCCGGGGCAATGTGTTTAACGATGACCTGGGTGAAGAGATGATCGAAAATATTATACAGAAAGGAACAGCCGATAAACCTGCTGCACGTAAGTGGTCAGTGAGGGGTTTACGGATTGTTGCGGCCGCCATGTTTTTCATAACTGTAGGGGTTGTATATCTTAAATTAAAAAGCGGGCATCCCATTCAACACATAGCGCAATCAAAAAAAATCGTAAAAGCTGATCACGATTCCATTGTGCCCGGAGGAAACAAAGCGTTGCTTACATTGTCTGACGGTTCCAGTATTGTGCTGGACTCAACCCGCCTGGGTACATTGGCTAAGCAAG
>CAXSIE010000048.1:15472-17991 GCA_964237295.1 uncultured Flavihumibacter sp.
TTAAATACGGCAACGCTGGCTTACAATACGGAAAGCGAAAATAGTGGTGAGGTCGTTTATAATACGCTGTCTACATTCCGGGGCGGGCAATATCAGTTAGTAATGTCAGATGGTACCAGAGTATGGCTCAACGCATCTTCATCCATATATTATCCTGCCGTATTCAAAGGGAACAAAAGAAATGTAACCATTACAGGTGAGGTTTATTTTGAAGTGTCGAAAAATGAAGCGATGCCTTTTACTATTCATGTGAAGGATATGGAAGTACAGGTGTTGGGAACTCACTTTAACATTATGGCCTATAACGATGAAAATTCCATCAATACAACCTTGGTGGAGGGGTTAGTTAAAGTATCGAGAGGTTCCAAATTCGAGATGCTGGTTCCGGGACAGGAATTAAGAGTTAATAAAGCCGGTGATGGTAAAATTGTGGAAGCGGATATTGAAGAAGTAATGGCCTGGAAGAATGGCTGGTTCCAGTTTAATGGAGACGATATACAAAAGGTAATGCGACAGATTTCAAGATGGTATAATGTTGAAATAGAGTATGAAGGAAAAATACCGCGGGGTCATTTTTCAGGTTCGGTGAGCCGTGAGAACAATATGATACAAGTGCTTAAGATATTGGAGGCAGGCGGTGTCAAATTTCAAATTGAAGGAAGGAAAGTGCTTGTTTATTCTGATAAATTTTATTCATCATAAATTAAAACAATATATGGGAGATTAATTACTAAAATACCTAACCTGTTTATTATTTAAACCTGAATTGTAGGCTGAAGCCGATAGCTTGAAGCCTTATCTAATCGTTAAACCAAACTGAACAACGTATGAAAAAAACAAGTTCGTTACCATCCCGGAAAACGGAGATGATAATAAACCTTAAAACAATGCTTGTTATGAAATTGACAGCTGTTTTATTATTGGCAGCCTGCCTGCAGGTAAATGCCACCGGAACTGCCCAAACTATTTCCATCTCACAGCGGAATACCTCGTTGGAAAAAGTATTTAAAGAAATCCATAAAAAAACGGGCTACCAGTTCTTTTATCAGGATGAATTAATACAGATGGCAAAGAAATTCGATATCAGTGTAAAGGATGCCTCTATCGAAAAGATCCTGGAATTAAGTTTTAAGGATCAGCCGCTTAATTTTACTATTAAGGAAAACACCATTACAATAAATAGAAAAGAAGTGGAGGTTGCCAACGCTCCCGCCGCTGTTCCCCCTGTTATTGTAAGGGGAAGGGTAATAGATCAGAATGGCAAAGCCCTTTCCGGTGTTTCGGTATCGGTTGTAGGAGTAAAAGGCGGAGCCTTTACCGATACAAGTGGTAATTTTTCTATCTCTGCTCCAGACAATGGCGTATTGAGCTTTACTTATGTTGGTTTTAAAACAGAAACCTTACCGGTTAAAAAAGGCTTGGGTGCACTGGAAATTATTTTAAACGCCGCAGTAGCATCACTGGAAGATGTAGTAGTGGTTGGTTACGGAACTCAAAAGAAGGTATCCGTTGTAGGAGCCATTACATCAATAGGCACTGCGGAGTTAAGGCAAAGTCCTACCACCAATCTTTCAAATGCCCTGGCTGGAAGGATGGCAGGTTTAATGGTAAACCAGTTTGCCGGCGGAGAACCCGGTGTTGACCAAAGTGAAGTTTTCATTCGTGGCATATCTACTTATAACACTGGTAATAACTCACAAAAACCTATTGTTATTGTTGATGGTATTGAAAGAGATTTCCAATACCTCAACCCTGAAGAAGTAGAAACATTTTCTATTTTGAAAGATGCCTCTGCAACGGCGGTTTATGGAGTAAGAGGTGCTAATGGCGTAATACTGGTTACCACACGCAGAGGTAAAGTGATGGATAAAGCCACCGTTACCTTTAAAGCCGCCGATGGTGTTTCTTCCCCGGTTAAGTTCCCGGATTACCTTGGGTCAGCCGATTACGCAATGCTTTATAACGAAGCCAGGCTGAATGATAATCCAAATACATCTTCTGCCCTTTTTACACCCGCACAGATTGATAACTACAGGAAAGCTAAAGGTGACAACTCCGATGGGTTGGGATATAATATCAACCTGTTTGATTATGCTTTCAAGCCTAGCATGCAACAGGATTATAACATGAACATCCAGGGAGGAACTAAAACAGTTAAGTATTTTGTGCTGGCCGGCTATACAAACCAGAATGGTAACTATAAACATACGGATCTGGGCGCTAACAATACCAATGCTGTTTTCAAAAGATATAACTTCAGGTCGAATATTGATATCAATATCACCGACAATTTTTATGCAAAACTAAATCTGGGCGGACGTATTCAAAACAGGATAGCACCTGGCACCACAGCGGCAAGGGTTGTTAATATTGCAAATACCCAACCCTCCATCTATCCCATAGTATTAGAGAACAATGATAATGCAGCCAATAAAACCTACATCTCCAAACATCCCGAAGGATTACTTTTCGGCTCACAGTTATACCGTTATAACATCCTGGGTGAATTAGCTTATTCT
>CAXSIE010000049.1:0-382 GCA_964237295.1 uncultured Flavihumibacter sp.
ATTGAATATATGTCCTTTTTTATTTTCCATCATCCGGGGCAATAATACCCTTGTGAGGTGGTAAGCACTAAACAGGTTTACCGCTATCATACTTTCAAGCACCCCCTCATCTTCATTATATATGCTTCCCGGCATAAACTGACCCGCATTGTTCACTAAAATATCCACCGTTCCTCCGGGCATTTTGGCCACCTGTTCCTGGGCCCAGTAACCAAATTTTTTTGTAGCGGCTGTTTCACCCAGGTCTGTTGCTAAAGATTTAATAATGGAATCCGGATACTTTAACAACAATTCTTCCATTGTTTTATATAACTGCACTTCATTCCTGGCACACAAAACAATGTTATGGTTACTGGCAGCAAACTTTGCAGCGATCGCCTTA
>CAXSIE010000049.1:392-1789 GCA_964237295.1 uncultured Flavihumibacter sp.
CGGTTATAACAACATTCATAAGTATGTTTGATTAGAAAGCGTTTTGCTGTCAGCTATCGGTATAACCTTAATGTAATACTTAATAGTCAACCGCTAACAACAAAAACATTTTATCTTTGTTTGAACCTTGTATTAAGTTAAGTATGAAACTACTTACTAAAGTTATGTTAACCATAAATTGTGGCTCTTGCTATAAGCGGTTAGGAAGAACTTATCTGTACTGATCTCCTGATGACTGACCACCGACCACTGACAAGTAATAGTAAATCCTTATAAAATACATGAAATACAAACACCTGTTTTTTGATCTGGATCACACCTTGTGGGACTTTGACGCCAACAGCCGTTTAACGCTTCTTGAACTTTTTCATAATTTTGAACTGGAGCAAAAAGGAGTTGATAATTTTGATCTTTTTCACAAAAATTACCTGGTTAATAACGACAAACTCTGGGCCCGTTACCGCAACGGCAATATTAAAGTGGATGAACTGAGATGGAAACGGATGTGGCTCACGCTCATTGATTTTAAAATCGGAAATGAGCGCCTGGCAAGATCAATGGGTGACCAGTTTCTTGATTTATTGCCCTTTCGTAAAACACTGTTCCCTTACACTATAGAAATACTGCAATTTCTTACTGATAAAAATTACCAGCTTCATCTTATTACCAATGGATTTGAAGCAACCCAGCATAATAAACTAAAGAACTCCGGACTGGATAAATTTTTTATAGAAGTAATTACCTCAGAAGGCAGTAACAGCCTTAAACCACATAAGGAAATTTTCGATTATGCGTTTATGAAGACAAAATCCCGTTGTCAGGAGTGTATTATGATTGGCGATAGCATGGAAGCAGATATACAAGGCGCCATAAATGCAGGTATAGACCAGGTTTACGTTAATCACCTTAATATTGAACCAACTTCTACCATTCAGCCTACTTATACCGTTTATTCCTTAAAAGAACTGGAAAGCATTTTTTAGACACAAATTATTGGATTGTTTTATAAAGAAGCTATCACAGTTTGTCCGCCTTTAACTTCCTGGTTCAGTTCAACAAGAACTTTCGTTCCAACGGGTAACAGCAAATCTACCCGGCTGCCAAATTTAATAAACCCCATTTCCGCTGCCTGCTCTACCTGCTGACCTACCTGCAGGTAATTTACAATGCGTTTTGCTACGGCGCCGGCTATTTGCTTGATCATTACTTCACCTCCGTCATTTTTTATTACAATGCTATGACGCTCGTTTTCTGTTGATGACTTAGGATGCCATGCCACCAGGTACTTTCCTTTATGATATTTACTGTACACTACCTGTCCGCTAACTGCATTCCGGTTTACATGAACATTGGCAGGACTCATAAAAATGGAGATCTGAAGCCGCTTTTCTTTAAAA
>CAXSIE010000049.1:1799-5716 GCA_964237295.1 uncultured Flavihumibacter sp.
TTCCGTCGCAGGGAGAAATAATTTTTTCCCCATCTATCATTAATGCACGTTTGGGGATCCTGAAAAAAGAAATGACAAATAACAGCAGGATAAAAGTTACGATGAAAATTATCCCACTGATGACCGGGGCGTTAAAACTAATAAAGTTGAATGAAATGAGGTTAAAAATTGCAAATACAATAAAACAAATTGCAATTGTTTTGAAGCCTTCTTTATGGATCGTCATTAGAAATAATTAATCAACAAAATTAGGTAATGAAACCAGAGGGGCAAAATTAAAGGTAAGTGCAATAAATACCTGCAACAATACATGATTGCCCATCGGCCCTCAGCTATCAGAAGAAACCTGTTAGCCTTACCTGAAACGAAGCGCCGCGTTATATTAGCATATTATCTCAACTCACCTTGATTTTCAATTTATCAATTTCATGTGTCAGGTTGCTAAAAATATCGTCTACACTACCTTCACCCTTTATATAAGCTACTTTTCTGAATTGATCATAATAATCAGCTACAACCGATGTTTTTTTGTGATATTCAGTGATGCGTGCCCTAACTACTTCTTCATTTAAATCATCCGTACGCCCGGAAGTAACCCCGCGGTGCAAGAGTCGTTTTACCAACTCTTCTTCACCTACTTTCAGCGCCAATACCAGGTTAATAGTTGTTTGATGCTGTAATAACAATTCATCCAGGGCTATCGCCTGCGCCTCTGTACGGGGGAAACCATCAAATAAAAACCCATTGCTTTCGCTGTTGGCTTCTAATGCTGTACTGATCATACTGATTACCACCGCATCCGGAACAAGCTCACCCTTATCCATGATCTTTTTAGCCTCTATTCCCAGCAATGTTTGTTTTTGAATTTCGCTACGCAACAGGTCTCCCGTTGAAAGATGCTTCAAACCATATTTAGATATCAATTTTTCAGATTGAGTACCTTTTCCGCTGCCGGGGGGGCCGAATAATATAAAATTAAACATAGTATTTAACCTTGAGGTGAACAATCTTAATGAATGCCGATTACTGCTAAATGATTACACTTACTGGTAAAATTTGTTTATAAAGGTAAATATAATGGAACAGCGCTAATATTTAAGGTGTTACAAACAAATGTTGTTGAAAAATGCAGTTTGCTGTAGTTATTTTTTTTAACGAACACAGATTAAAAAATTTGTAATAAAAGAAGTATGATGCTTAACTTCAAATGTTTCCGGAAACGGGGACCTTCTTTAAAAAGGGTGGTTTAGCGGTAAAATCTTATCGTTTTCTTTTTAATTTAGCTTTGCAAAGCAGCAGGCTACTAAAAGTACATAGTAATATAGTAATATTACAGATTGGCAACTTATAATCAGGGATGATTATTTTACAGGTTTTGCCCAAAATATTAGCCAAAAGTTACTAAAATAATTAGTGTGTATTAATAAAAGCTACTAACTTTGACCATTAATAATTTAGAATAAATATTACAGCTATGTCAAATGCAGAAAAACTCAAGGCACTAAAACTTACCATTGATAAGATCGATAAAGATTTTGGTAAGGGAAGTGTCATGATGATGAACGAGCGCTCACAGGATCCACAAGAGGTTATTTCAACCGGTTCTATTGGCCTGGATGTAGCGTTAGGAATTGGAGGGTTACCAAAAGGAAGGGTTGTAGAAATATATGGCCCGGAATCGTCTGGTAAAACAACGCTGGCCATTCATGTTATTGCCGAAGCGCAAAAGAAAGGAGGCATGTGTGCGATTATTGATGCGGAGCATGCATTTGATAGTGCCTATGCCCGCAGATTAGGTGTAGATGTTGATAACCTTCTTATATCTCAACCGGATTATGGAGAACAGGGGTTGGAAATAGCCGACCGGTTGATCCTGTCCGGCGCGATAGATGTGGTAGTAATTGACTCCGTGGCGGCTCTTGTTCCCAAAGGTGAACTGGAAGGCGAAATGGGGGATTCTAAAATGGGCCTGCAGGCAAGACTGATGAGCCAGGCATTGAGGAAGCTTACAGCAACTATCAGTAAAACAAATACCATTTGTATTTTTATCAATCAGCTTCGGGAAAAGATCGGCGTTATGTTTGGAAATCCTGAGACTACCACAGGTGGTAATGCGCTAAAATTTTATTCTTCAGTAAGGCTGGACATTCGTCGGATGGCTCAGATCAAGGATGGCGAAGAAGCAGTAGGTAACCGCGTTAAAGTTAAAGTAGTTAAAAATAAGGTGGCACCTCCATTCAGGCAGGCTGAATTCGATATTATATATGGAGAAGGTATCAGTAAAATGGGTGAGATCATTGATATGGGAGTTGAATTAGGTATTATACAAAAAAGCGGAAGCTGGTTCAGTTATGATACTACTAAACTAGGTCAGGGAAGGGAATCCGTTAAGCAATTAATACAGGATAATCCGGAACTCGCCGCTGAACTGGAAAGAAAAATCAGGGCGAAAATCAGCGAGACGGCTTTAGCAGCTGCAGCAGTATAAGGTAAAGTATCAGTCCGCAGGCAAAATATTATTAAGCATCTGAAAATTCAATCAGTTCTAAATTTTAAATAATTAACCGGGTAGATGGGTTAGTACACAAACGGCTTTCTTAAGAAAGCCGTTTTTATTGGAAGCCGACGGCCTTGGCGATATTAATTGAGGTTAGACAGAATGAAGTTATAAACTTTATAATTGTTTCTATAACTCCGGAAAAAAATTCATGGTTCAAATTTTTATGCCGGCTGATATAAAGGCATTTACATTTCTAAAATATTCTTCTGTAGCTATAAAGCAAATATATTTAAGTATAATTACCCGATTAAAAGAATCAACCAGGCTAAAATAAAAAGGGGTCAGAATAGACATTCAACCCCGTTTTAAAATCCAATATCCTATGAAAAACCGTTGCAATATTAATGACTAAAAACGAATTATGCAACATTTTCAACAGTTTGCGTATTTATACGCAGCTTATCTTATCATCTAATACTATTAATTTTTTTATTATATGCATATAAGAAAAATGAAAGAAAAGAAAAGAATAGCTCTCGTAGCTCATGACCACAAAAAGAGCGAAATTATAGAGTGGGCTTTACATAATAAAAGCCTTTTGGAAAATCATTTTCTTTATGCAACAGGAACCATGGGCAACTTGTTGGAAAACGCGTTAGGGCAACCGGTAACTAAATTTATGAGCGGGCCATTAGGTGGTGATCAACAAGTTGGTTCGAACCTTGCTGAGGGTAACATTGACATCTTAATTTTTTTCTGGGATCCGATGGAAGCGCAGCCACACGATCCTGATGTAAGGGCTCTATTAAGGTTAGCTACAGTATGGAACGTTCCCGTAGCCTGCGATAGCGCTACCGCAGATTTTATATTTACCTCACCGCTGATGCAGCAGGAGTATGAAACGGTTTTACCGGATTACACATCCTATCTCCAAAGAAATATTCATATCATACCCTCCGGAGAGCCGGCTTGATAGTAGCAGCTTTATAAGTTGTTGGTGCTGATTAATACTATATTAGATAGTTAAACGTTTAATTTACTGATAATCTGGTAGTATGTTAATTATGTATTGAGGCATTTGCTATCTGTGGTCAAAAGTCTGCTATCAGGAAGAAAATTGCATCCATTGTCTACTGACAGCTGACTGCTAAGAGCAATTTATACGTAATTTCATGCTTAGCTTAACACTTGTATTTAATAATTATTGTAAGCCTTCCCTGGCTATAAAAGCATATCTATTTTGAAAATTAAAATTCGCAGGGTTTTCCGTGTTTTTGCATGGATAATTGCCATTTTTATCAGCCTGTGGCTCCTGGTTTGGGGCTATGTTATTATTAATAAAAAAAGCCTGCTCTTGAAAGTAAATGCCGAATTAACCCGAAGGGTTAAAGGCGAAATAAAAATTGACGACCTGGAA
>CAXSIE010000049.1:5726-15415 GCA_964237295.1 uncultured Flavihumibacter sp.
CAGCCTGCTAAGCACTTTTCCAAATATTTCCATACGCCTTTCCAAGGTTATTGTAAGAGACTCTTTATGGAAGCATCATCATCATGATTTGTTTAAAGCTGATAAGGTTTTTATTAAGTTAGGATTGTTCAGCCTGTTCTCCGGTAGTCCCCAGATAAGCAAAATCATCATTGAAAATGGTTCGTTCTTTATTTTTAGCGATACCACAGGATATTCTAATGAATATATGTTTCAATCGAAAAAAACAGGGGAAAATGGAAACACCGGCTCCAGATCCCAGGTACCGGATATTGAATTAAATAAGGTATCCTTAGTGGTTGATTTAAAAGACCGGGACAAGCTGTTTAATTTTAATATCGCTGAGTTAAAATGCGATATTAAACAACATGAAAATTTGCTAAGACTGAATATTAAAACAGATATACTGGTTAATAGTCTTGCATTTAATACGGACAAAGGCAGTTTTGTTAACGGAAAAACTGTCAACGGTAGATTTAAGCTGGACTTTGATCTTGAAAAGAAAAAGTTAGATTTTACAAATATAAATCTTAAAGTAGATGATCACCCGTTTAACTTTACAGGTCTGTTTGATTTTTCTTCTGCTCCGCCTTTATATTATCTTGACATCAAAACTAAAAACATAGATTATAAAAAAGCCTCCTTATTGTTAAGTGATAACATAAAGCAGCGGCTGGACAGTTTTGTTGTTGAAAAACCCATTGACGTCAGGGCAATTATTGACGGTAGAACACTTCCCAACAAATTGCCACTGGTTGATGTTGAAGCAAAAATTGAGAATAACGACATCACCATCCCGTTCGGCAGGTTTACTAATGCATCACTTACGGGTCGTTACAATAACCAGGTAATTAAATCGGAGCCCTGCTCCGATGAAAATTCCGGATTTTATTTTATCAACTGTTCGGCAAAATGGGAAAATATTTCTGTAACGTCTGATACCGTTAAAATTATCAACCTGGAACATCCTATTATGGATTGTAAAGTTCATACATCTTTTGAACTATCGGAACTTAATGATTTGCTTGGCACAAACACCATTGAATTTTCAAGCGGTAACTGTAAGGCCGATGTTAGCTATCATGGAATTGTCATGAAATCTGATACCGCTTCAGCCAGTATATTTGGAAATATAAACCTGGAAAAAGCTTCTTTAATTTATATTCCCCGTAACCTGCTGTTCACAAATTGCAGCGGAAGCCTGATTTTTGATGACAAGGATTTTTTTGTTAAAGCATTAAAAGCACATATTGGCAACAGTGATTTGCTTATGAATGGCTCAGTAAAGAATCTAACCTCCCTGATAGACAAAAGCCCGGAGAAGCTGGTCCTGAACTGGAACATCACTTCGCCTAAAATTGTGTTAAGCGACTTCACTTCTTTTCTAAACAAACGGTCTATAACCGTATCGAAGAAAAAATCTTCAAAAAAATTATTAAAACTGGCAAATCAGGTTGATAAAATACTGAATGACTGCAGTGTAGAACTACAAGTAAATGCAGATCGCCTTATCTATAAAAAATTCAATGCGGATAAGGTAGCCGCAAATCTGCAGTTAACCGATAAAATGCTGACCCTGAAAAATGTATTGGTGCAACATGCCGGTGGTACGCTGGTTTTAAATGGATCTTTAACGGAAGGAGCTAACCAAAACCTGATCCAGATAAATTCAAACATGAATAACGTTGATGTTACAAAAGTTTTTACTGCCTTCGACAATTTTGGACAGGATGGGATAACGGATAAAAACCTTAAAGGGCTTTTGTCGGCAAAAATTGCTCTTTCAGGCATTATTAGTAGTAAAGCTGAAATTGATCAAAACAGCCTGAAAGGTGTTATCGATTTGCATATTAAAGATGGAGAGTTAATAAATTTTGAACCCGTAAAAAAGATCTCGCAAACAGCTTTCAAGAACAGGGATTTTTCTGACATCCGCTTTGCGGATTTAACGGATAAACTGGAAATTAATGGTTCTGAAATTAAAGTTAACCGCATGGAAATACAATCAACTGTACTAACTATGTTTGTGGAAGGAATTTATGACGTTAAAAAAGGTACAGATATGAGCGTACAGATACCCTTAAGTAACCTGGCAAAAAGAGGGGATGATTTTGAATTAAAGAATAAAGGGGTTAAGAGTAAAACGGGTATGAGCATTCTTTTACGTGCCCGAACAGGTGAGGACGGAAAAGCCAAAATATCATGGGATCCATTTAAACGCGCATTAAAAAAGAAGGGGTCGCTTAGCGACCAGGATACTGCTCCAAATGATTCTATAAAAGTCAAGCTTAAAAAATAATTCCTGCAAACTACTTCCGGAAATCGTTTAAATTTTTTGAAGGGCTAACGAATACCAATATTGACGCGCAAATTTTGTCTGCTCCGGGAGGTATTCCAGAGCTTCAAAGCATGATGATGAAAAGGCATTACTTATCCATCATGATCCCGCTTATCCTATCTACGAAATAATTCATAGATTTATTTGGTTGGTAGGAAAACTTTCCTACCTTTAAAACATGAAATCATTGAATGAAAGTATTTCCGATAATGTAGAACCTACAAAATCAGAGCTGGAAATCTTACAGGTATTATGGAAACATGGTTCCAACACGGTTCGATTTGTAAATGACTTGCTCAACGAAGAAAAAAGGCCGGTTCAATACAGCTCTACATTGAAACTCATGCAGATCATGGTTGAGAAAAAAATTCTCAACAGAGACGAATCCCAGGTCAAACATATTTACAGCGCCGCAATAGAAGAACAAAAGTGTAAAAGTTTTTTGCTCAACAGGTTTGTGAATTCCCTTTACGAAGGTTCTGCCAGCAGCCTGATGATGCAATTGCTTGGAAGCAAAAAAAACTCCAAAAAAGAGCTTGACGCTATTCGTGATCTGTTAAATAAACTGGACAAAGACTTGTAAAACCGCTTCCATGGATATACTTTTTATCAGCCAATTATCCGGCCCCGAAGTTGTAAAGGCCATTTGCTGGACGTTAGTGCATTCACTCTGGCAGGGATTACTTCTCGCAATTGCAGGTGGCTTGATTGTAATACTTACAAAAAAGCAGCATCCATCTTTTCGATACAACCTATTATCAACTCTTTTCTTACTATTTGTAATAATTGCTGCCTATACGTTTATTAAGCAGTTAGATCAATCTGATTCACAGAACGTATCATCGCCTGCAATTACTAGTTTAGCAACCATTAAGCAGTCAGATGCCGTATATTCTTCAGATTATTATTATCCATTGAGACCATTAATGGATAACCTAACTTATTATTTTGACAAACATGCGCCCCTGATTGTAATTGCCTGGTTGATTGTCCTGAGTGCCCGGTTGATAAAAATGTTTTCCGGGCTAACTTATATTAACAGGATTCGCAACCGGCAGATCAGTTATCCTATCGATTACTGGAAAAACAGGCTTCGTGAACTAAAATCTATGTTACAGATGAATAAGTCTGTTCAACTATTAGAATCCGGCATTATCAAGGTTCCTATGTCCGTAGGTTGGTTAAAACCCATGATACTTATTCCTGCCGGTCTATTTACTTATCTATCTACAGAACAGTTGGAAGCAATTTTATTGCATGAATTGGCACATATCAAAAGAAGGGATTATTTAGTTAACCTGTTGCAAAGTTTAGCTGAAATAGTCTTCTTCTTTAACCTTCCGGTAATATGGATCTCATCATTGATAAGAGAAGAAAGAGAAAATTGTTGCGATGATATGGCTATTACTATCACTAAAAGCAAGACAACCTTTATCAATGCGCTCGTCTCCTTCGGAGAATATAACATTACAGCATATGCAATGCCTTTTTCCGGCAAAAAAAACCAGTTGTTAAACAGGGTTCAGCGAATTATTCATAACAGTAATAATACACTTAACTCTGTTGAAAAAGCCGGTATTTTTTCTTGCTGCCTTTTTATGATCCTGTTATCTGCTTTTATTATTTCATCTCATAAAAAACATCCGTTATTTAATCCCATTCCAATTAATACAGGCAAGCTTAACAGTTTGGATCTTCTTTCTCTTCTTAAACCAGAAGCGATTCAACGTTTACAGTTAAGCAATCAAAATGATGCGTCTAAAAGAAAAGAAAACATTACTTTGGCAACCGCTGTTGCAGGTGCTAATTCGAATTCATTAAGAAGTAGTAAGATCAGGCCGGTAAAGATTGCTGCATACTACAAGCCGGTAATTCAAACAGCAGATACGCTTCCAAATTTGTATCATCCTACATATACAGCTAATACAAATTTATATGTAAGCACGAATATAAATTATAAAATAAGCGATTCGTTTAAGCTGAACTCAGAATTAAAAGTTAATACAACCGTACGTTTGAATGAGCTAGACATAAATCTCGCACCTGTCACAAGTAAACAACTCAAAATTTCTTCGGGCGGCGTCTATTCATATAATTACGATAGTTCTTATAACCAACAAATCTATAAAGCAGACAGTTCCTATCTAAAGCATCCTTATCAACCAGATAGCTCCTACAAAACAAAACCATATAATCCTAAACCTCACAGCAATCCATTAGCCGACCCTATTATTATTGACCTTATAAAAGAAAATATAATAAAAGAATCTGTCATCACAAACAAAGAAAACTTTAATTACATTCTGAATAATGATGAATTGATAGTGCAGGGAGTTAAGCAAGATGATGCCCTCTACCGGAAAATGCGAATAAAATATATCAGTCCTACCGGCAAAACAACCCGTTCCTATACCTGGCGAAATTAATAGCACCGGCCATACAAGCATTAATTACTAACAACCAATAACATGAAGATATTATTTTCATTACTGGCACTCCTTTGCTCAGTGCTGTATAACAGCACCATATATGCGCAATCGTTACAGAGCATTGCTGGAACTATAACCGACCGGAGCGCTAAGCCTTTATCATCCGCAACAGTGGCTTTATTGAAATCGAAAGATTCTTCCCTCCTGAAAACTTTTTTAACAACCGCCAATGGAAGGTTTCAATTCGAAAATTTAACTCCGGACAGTTTTATATTATCCATCACACATACCGGATATAAGGAATTTAAAACCGGTTCTATAAAATTGACTGTATCTGAACAAGTCATGCTGCAGCAAATTGCATTGGAATTCCTGGAAGGTAAAGTATTACAGGATGTTACAGTAACCGGTAAAAAGCCTTTTATTGAACAAAAAATTGACAGAACAATTGTTAATGTAGATGCGGTGATCTCTAACACCGGCTCTAATGCCCTTGAAGTACTGGAAAGATCGCCCGGAGTGGTTGTAGATGAAAACGGCAACATCAGCTTAAAAGGAAAGTCAGGAGTATTGGTTTTGATTGATGAAAAACCCACTTATCTCTCTGCAGCCGATCTTGCCACTTATCTCAAATCTTTACCATCCTCATCCCTGGATAAAATTGAGTTAATGACCAACCCTCCTGCGAAATATGACGCAGCATCCGGTTCCGGTGTGATCAACATAAAAACGAAAAAAAATACATTAAGAGGTTTTAACGGATCGGTAGCGGTTAGTGCAGGACAAGCTGTTTATGCAAGATCAAACGAAAGCGTTAACCTGAATTACCGTAACGCAAAGTTTAATGTATTTGGAAATTTTGCCTATGGCATTCAGCACTCGTATCGCAAACTCGAACTCAACAGGAGCTACTACGATCCTGCCGGAAATCTTCAATCGGTTTTTTTGCAAACTTCTTATTTCAGACCCATAAGAAAAAGCCCTTCCATAAAAACAGGAATAGATTTTTTCTTATCTCCAAAAACTACACTCGGCGTTGTTTTTAAAGGGTCCTATTCATCCACAGATAATCCCAGTCCTGTTAAAAGTTCTATCTATAATAATAATGAAAAGCTTGACTCCACCATTGAAGCGACCAACCTTACAAAAGAAAAGTTTACAAGCAATGGCTTTAATATAAATTTTAATCATCAATATGACAGTTTGGGAAAAGTGTTTTCATTCGATCTTGATTACATTAAATACAACGCTTCCAGCGACAGGTCATTCCTTAACAATAGCTTTAACTCAACCGGAAATTTAAAATATGCTGAAAACCTGGGTGCCGATCTTCCTTCGGCTATAAATATTTATGCTGCTAAAGCAGATTACACACATCCGGTTAAGCCGGGAGTAAAACTTGATGCCGGAATAAAAACCAGTTACGTTGATGCCGGCAATGCCGCCAACTACTTTTATATTGCCGGTAATACAACGTCAGTAGACAACGACAAAACAAATCATTTTGCTTATAAAGAAAATATCAATGCAGCATATATCAATTTCAGTGGTGACTACAAAAGATTCGGAGTTCAGGCAGGTTTGCGAATAGAAAATACTAATGGTAATGGCCACCAGCTGGGAAATACTGTCAGGCCCGATTCATCCTTTAATAAAAATTATACAAATCTTTTTCCTACATGCTATCTTTCTTACAAACTGGATAGTAGCGGCAAAAACAATTTAAACCTTTCATACGGCAGGCGAATCAGCCGGCCTTACTACCAGGATCTTAATCCCTTCATTTTTCTGCTGGATAAGTTTTACTTCGCCGGCAACCCTTACCTGAGACCACAATTTTCCAATAACTTTGAATTGTCTTATCATTACAAAAGTTTTATTACGGCTTCTCTCTTGTATAACTATGCAACCGATCTGCAATTAGAAACCATTTTTCAATCCGGAAATATTTTTATCAGCACCACAGGAAATATCGGACGAAGAATTTACGCGGGATTATCAATGAACGTGAATTTGAAGCCGATGAAATTTTGGTCAACCAGTATTTATACCGAATTAATCAATAAAAAATACCAGGGATTGGTATCCACCTCTGTTTTACATACCAACGCCTCCTACTGGTACATTAATATAAATAACCAGTTTACTTTTAACAAAGGCTGGGGTGGAGAAATAAGCGGCTTTTATAATACCAATGGGACTGATGGCCAATTTATTAAGCCTCCCATCGGGATGTTGACCGCAGCTATCCAAAAAGCCGTACTTAATAAAAAGGGTTCCATTAAATTCAGTGTCCGTGACATTTTTCACACTTTTGAACCAAGGGGAAGGATCAGCAATATTCCTTCAGCCACAGTAACATTCCATAACTATCTTGATACCCAGGTAGCAACATTAGGATTTACCTACAACTTCGGTAAAACTTTCAAAACAGCAAGCAAACGCAACAGCAACAGTTCTGAAGAGGAGAACAGGATTAAAAACTAATATTCTTTTTGGGCCACAAAGCTTGTTTGAATTTTATTAAATAATACTTTGTGTTCCTCCGTGCCTTCGTGGCTCCGTGGCTCAAAAACGCTCTCAACAGTCAAGCATAAAATTGGCAGACCCGCAACATAATAATAATTAAATTTGCCGGTTCCAAATACTTAAAGCATGGCATTCAAGATACACTCACCTTATACCCCGGCTGGAGACCAGCCACAGGCGATCCAACAACTTACCCAGGGAGTTTTAGAAGGAGAAAAATTCCAGACACTTCTCGGAGTAACGGGCTCGGGAAAAACATTTACCATAGCCAATGTTATTCAAAACCTGCAAAGGCCTACACTGGTACTTACGCATAACAAAACACTTTCCATCAATGACGAACTCGATAAGCTCCGGCTTCATGCTACCACCCAGTTGTTAAGTGGCCGGCGGGATATTATTGTGGTGGCCAGCGTAAGTTGTATTTATGGTATTGGTAATCCGGCTCAGTTTGAAAATGGCATCACCCGCGTTGAGCAAGGACAGGTGATGTCGCGCCAGGGATTTTTGCATGGACTGGTAAATGCACTGTATTCACGCACCCAGGGCGATTTTGCCCGCGGCAGCTTCCGGGTTAAAGGAGATACGGTTGACATCAACCTTCCTTACGTTGACCACGGTTTACGGGTGACTTTTTTCGGCGATGAAATTGAGAGTATCGAAACCCTGGAACTTTCTACAGGCAAGCGTATCAGCAAAGTGGACAATGCCGCCATTTTTCCCGCCAACTTATACCTGGCTCCCAAGGACATGCTCCACCAGGTATTGAATGAAATTCAGGATGAATGTGCCGCCCAGGTATCTTACTTCAAGAGTACCGGAAAATATATTGAAGCGCAAAGATTAAGCGAACGGGTCAATTACGATATTGAAATGATCAGAGAGCTAGGTTATTGTAACGGCGTTGAAAACTATTCCCGCTTCTTTGATCGCCGGGTTCCCGGTTCGAGGCCATTCTGTTTACTGGATTATTTTCCAAAAGATTTTTTATGCGTGATAGATGAAAGTCATCAGACCATCCCACAGGTAAGCGGTATGTATGGTGGAGACAGGAGTCGCAAATTAATATTGGTTGACTACGGCTTTCGCCTTCCCAGCGCTTTGGACAACCGTCCTTTAAATTTTCATGAATTTGAAGGCATGCTTCACCAAACCATTTATATTTCTGCTACTCCGGGAGATTTTGAACTCGAAAAAACTGGCGGCGTTGTAGTGGAGCAGGTAGTTAGGCCAACAGGATTGCTGGAACCGCCTATTGAAATTCGTCCCAGCGTTAACCAGGTTGATGACCTGCTTGATGAAATAGACAAGCGCATTACCAAAGGAGATCGTGTGTTGGTAACAACGCTTACCAAGCGTATGGCAGAAGAAATGGATAAATACCTCGCCCGCATCAATATAAAATCAAAATATATTCATAGCGAGGTGGATACGCTGGAAAGAGTAGAGATCCTTCGTCAACTGAGGTTAGGTGAGATTGATGTGCTGGTTGGCGTGAACCTGCTTAGAGAAGGTCTTGATCTTCCGGAAGTATCCCTAGTAGCTATTTTAGATGCTGACAAAGAAGGATTTTTGCGCAATGAAAGATCCTTAACCCAAACCGCAGGGCGGGCCGCAAGAAATGTAGATGGCCTGGTGATCTTTTATGCCGATAAAATGACGGAAAGCATGCAGAAAACGATTGATGAAACAAACCGTCGCCGGGAAAAGCAGCTTGCTTTTAATATTGAGCACGGCATTACTCCCAAAACTATTACAAGAAGCAAGGAGCATGTTTTTGCGCAAACTTCGGTGCTTGAAATCAAAGGTTACAATGCTGATTCTCCGCTTGCTACAGATGGTGGCGTAACGGTTGCCGCTGAAGACCAGGAGAGTTATCAAACCATCCCCCAAATGCAAAAAGCTGTTATTAGGATAAAAAGAGAAATGGAACAGGCCGCCAAAGACCTGGATTTTATGGAAGCCGCCAGGTTGAGGGATGAAATGTTCAAAATGCAGAAGACGCTGGATGAGATGAAGAAGTAGCTTTCGGATAAATTAGGGCCACAAAGAGACACGGAGGTACAAAGGAACACGAAAATTTCTTTGTGTTCCTTCGTGCCTCCGTGTCTTTGTGGCCCTTTTTGTTACCTTCGCAACATGAATAAAAAACTATTCTTACTGGATGCCCTGGCTCTGATCTATCGTGCTTATTATGCACTCATCCGTAATCCAAGACTCACCTCAAAAGGTCGCAATACCAATGCCCAGTTCGGTTTTACCAATACTTTAATTGACCTGATCAACAAAGAACAACCCACCCACCTGGCCGTGGCTTTTGATACCAATGCCCCAACAGAAAGGCATACTGATTTTTCAGAATATAAGGCAAACCG
>CAXSIE010000049.1:15474-17954 GCA_964237295.1 uncultured Flavihumibacter sp.
TGAAGTGTTTATGGTAACGCCCGACAAAGACTTCGGCCAACTGGTGACAGATAAAATTAAAATTTACAAACCAGGGTACCAGGGTAACAAAGAAGAAATTTTGGGTGCAAAAGAAGTTTGTGAAAAATGGAACATAAAAGATGTATCCCAGGTAATAGATATATTAGGGTTGATGGGTGATGCCATTGATAATATTCCCGGCGTTCCTGGGATCGGGGAAAAAACTGCTTCCAAATTATTAGCAGAATACGGTACGCTCGAAAATGTGGTAGCAAACGCTGATACTATTAAAGGATCGGTTGGAGAAAAGATCAGGGCCGGAAAAGACCTGGCTATCATGAGTAAAAAGCTTGCCACCATTGTAACGCATGCTCCCTGCGAATTTCATGAAGAAGATTTCAGGCTTAAAGAGTTTAATAAAGAGGCATTGCAGGACCTTTTCATTGAGCTCGAATTCAAAGCTTTGGGTAAAAGAGTGCTTGGCGAAGCATTCAATGTTTATGCCGGTGCGCCGGAAGCGGTTCAGACCGACTTGTTCGGTAATGCTGTTGCTGAAAAAAATAAAGCGCCCAAACCAGTAGTTCAGGAAGAAGAACCCAAAGAAAATGTTGGTTTCAACGCACAATTCAATGCCGGCAATACAGCCCATTCTTATACAGCTATTCAGGGCGAAGCTGCTATAAAGGAACTTATTGAAAAATTAAAGCTGCAAACAGAGATATCCTTTGATACTGAAACAACCGGCATTGATGCTAACAATGCCGATCTGGTAGGACTTAGTTTTTCATATATCCCCGGTGAAGGATACTTTGTGCCTTGTCCGCCCGACCGCGAAGAAACTTATAGTATCCTGAATTGTTTTGAGGAACTCTTTTCAGACACTTCTAAGGTCTGGATCGGCCAGAATATTAAATATGACCTGCTTGTGTTGAAATGGTATGGCGTTGAGCTCAAAGGAAATCTTTTTGACACAATGGTGGCGCATTATGTTATTGAGCCGGAAGGCAGAAGAAACATGGATCTGCTGAGTGCGCAGTTCCTGAGTTATGAACCCATTCACATTGAAGAGCTGATCGGTAAGAAAGGTAAAGGCCAGGGTAATATGAGAGATGTGGAACTGGACAAAATAAAGGAGTACGCCGCTGAAGATGCCGACATAACACTGCAATTAAAGAACACTTTCGCGCCCCTGCTTTCATCCAGGGAAGTAGAAAGGGTTTTTAAAGAAGTGGAAAGTCCATTGGTGAAGGTTTTAACGGATATAGAATTTGAAGGAGTAAGAGTTGATATGGATTTCCTGAACAGCTATTCCAAAGAATTGGAAATAGAGGCTAAACAATTTGAGGAAAGCGTTTACTTACAGGCGGGAGTACGATTTAATTTATCCTCTCCGCGGCAGTTGGGAGAAGTGCTGTTTGAAAAATTAAAATTAGACCCTAAAGCAAAAACCACCAAGAGCGGTCAGTATGCAACAGGTGAAGATGTATTAAAAAAATTAGCGCATCAAAATAAAATCGTTGATGATATATTGGGATACCGCCAGCTAACAAAATTAAAATCAACTTATATAGATACATTGCCGGAGATTGTAAATTACAAATCCGGAAGGGTTCATACCTGTTACGGACAAACGATAGCTGTTACCGGAAGGTTAAGCAGCAACAATCCTAACCTGCAGAACATCCCTATCAGAACAGAAAGGGGAAGGGAGATAAGAAAAGCTTTTGTGCCCAGAGACAGCGACCACCTGCTTGTAAGCGCCGATTACTCACAAATTGAATTGCGTATTGTTGCGGCAATCAGCGCAGACCCTAACATGTGCGATGCTTTCAAACAACATAAAGACATCCATACTGCCACCGCCGCAAAAGTTTTCAACGTAGCTGAAAATGCCGTAACTAAAGAAATGAGGTATAAAGCAAAAAGCGTCAATTTCGGGATTATCTATGGTCAGGGCGCTTTCGGACTTGCAGAGAACCTTGGCATCTCGCGTGGAGAAGCCAGAGAGATCATTGACAACTACAAAAAGCAGTTCCCTAACATACAGAAATATATGGATGATTCCATCAACTTTGCAAGGGAACACGGCTACGTACAAACGCTGATGGGCAGGAAGCGCTGGCTTAAGGATATAAACTCTCAAAACTTTACTGTCAGGGGTTATGCGGAACGAAATGCCATCAACTCACCGATACAGGGCACTGCAGCCGACATGATAAAACTGGCTATGATAAAAATCCACCAGGAATTTAAAGAAAGGAATTTTAAATCGAAAATGCTGTTGCAGGTTCATGATGAATTGGTTTTTGATGCACATAAGGAAGAGATAGAAATGATTAAACCCGTCATCATTCATTGCATGCAAACAGCGCTGCTGTTACCTAATGATGTTCCTGCAGATGCTGAAATTGGTGTGGGTGAGAACTGGCTGGAAGCGCATTAACTTACTGTTCAAAAGTGCGTACCTGGTTTAGAGACCT
>CAXSIE010000050.1:0-6175 GCA_964237295.1 uncultured Flavihumibacter sp.
CTGCAAAGAAGGCTTGCGGGGTGCAGGAAAAACATCTATACGTTTATAATATTGAAGCAACGCATCTCTTACCTGGAAAGGATAAAAATTATTGAGATAAGGTACATACTCGAACATAACCAGATCGTAATAATTATTTTTTATCCTGTCGGAAAACATATCGGTCTGCTTTTGAAACATACCCACACCTTTATGGTACCACATAGGATAAGCAGTACTTTTTTCTAACTCAAAATGCATCTCCCTGGCAAGTGGCGTAAGCTCCGTCATGTTAAGAACTTTAAGATTCTTTTGATGCTGAACCATATCCATTTGCATTAAACGATTGATACCGTCTACAGTTGGACCGGGAAGCAGCATTTTATCAAATGCTTTTAACGGAATAGTACGCCATTGATCCATAGGAACATCAGTAGTATCCGGCTTTAAAAGTAGATAGGTTTGTTTGTTCACCACATCGGTAGAAATTGCTACCGCCGGTTTTGTAATATATTTTTCTATAAACTTCCAGTAAACACTGCTCCACCATAGCATGATACCCAAAGAGCAAACCAGCAAAGCAGGGAAACTTTCAAAATTTATTGGTAAAAAGTCTGCCAGTAACATCAAAATAAAAACAATGGCAAAGCTGTGAAAGAAAATATTATTATCCGGAGGAACGTAACTGGTAACCTGGAAAATAGCCGCTTCTACCAGGATGCCCAGTGTTAGCAATGCAAATACCATCCTGTTTTTATCATAAAAAAAAAGCTTCCACTTTTTAACAGTAGCAAAGAGTAAAAACATTATTACGAACAAATAAAATTTAATCCATTGAGAGAAGTTGAAAAATTCTCCTATGAAGTCGGCTGGTGAAAAGCGTGATGTATGCGGAGCCTGCCCGTAATTAAACCAGTAACCAAAATTATATTTTATAAATGGAAGAATGATAATAAGGCCGGTTAAAAAAACGCTTCCTAAAAAAACCACCGTATGAAGCCATTTTTTTTCCACCAACGATGCATAAAGCACAATAAAAAAACAGATCAGGAACCCCATAGCTCCGGCGTCCTGTTTGGTGAAAAAAGAAAAGAACACAAAAACGCCCGACAGAAACAACCATATATACCGTTGCCGGATAGGCGAAACAAATAAAAACCTGGTTAAAAATGCAAGCGCTATTAACTCATATACAATAACGGTATGATTGTACCAGGGCCAGTAATTTAAAAATGAATAAGAGATGCAAAACAGAAGCACTCCCAGGAAACGGATACCATTCCTGACGGAAAGATTTTTAAAGATGGCACGAAAAGAAAGCCCTGCAATAATATTTATAAACACCTGCGCCTTTACAAGCGACATCATATAAGGCCCGAATAGTTTAAAAAAGATGCCCGGAATAACCCAATACATAAAACCCATGGGAATGCCAAAATCTTTGTAGGGTATATGGCCTTCATACAACCGGTAGGCGCCCTCATAAGATGCAAAAATGTTCAGCCTGTAAGGAAATAAATTCCCCATTAAAGGAAACAATGCCAGTACAACAATTAACAAAATCTCCGCTACTGGTAAAAATTTCTTCATGAGTATGTATTTATTAAGCACAATGAATTAATCATTAGAACGTTAAGAACAAATTTAATTGTGCGTAAAACAAAATAAGTATAGCAATCCACCATGAATTGATCTATTAACCTTCTATCATCGGTCAATGTTCAGGAGTAACCATACCATGAATTGATTTTTCTGATGGCCGAAGCCGGTACTTATTCCATTATATAATTAATGAAATTATACATTTCACTTTAATCCTGCAAAATTGCTCTGATGAGGGAAAACTTTTGCAGGATACAAAACACTATCATCTTACATTGTTCAGGGAACTATATGCCAGGGAGATTCAGGTGCTGACCAAGCGATGCTGCAGCTAGCAACGTTTTCTTTTATAAACCTTTCGTTGAAAGTACCTGTGATTTGTGATTTAATGATGAGCTATAATACTTGCCAAATCATAACCCATCATAAAATCATTCCTCATCACAGTTCAGACTTACTGACTTTCCAGGATCTTCATCAACACTTTTTCCTCGATGGTAAGATCTGATTTATTATCATCATGTTCAATAACATCCAGTTGATCAATGTATTTTTTAAGGCTTTGATCTTCGTATAATGCGAGGATCACCGGATGAACATAATATTTTTTACAAACAGTTCTTGTGTTTCCCAAAAGTTTGGCTACGTTGTCCAATGCCGAAACTATATTCTTCTTTGATTCCGTTTTGGTTTCGCTGAAACCCAATTCTTTAAATGCCAGCAAAGCCTGTACGGTTCCTGCCCATGTCCGGAAATCTTTCGCTGTAAAATCTCCGCCGCTTGTTCGCTTGATATAATCATTTACCATTCCGGAGTCGATACTTTTTGTTTCACCGGTTTCAGTATAGTATTGAAACAGCTCTTCTCCCGGAATATCTTTGCATTTCTGAACGATATTGGCAAGTTTCTTACTTTTTATATTAATATCATGAGAAACACCCTTTTTACCTTTGAAAGTAAATCTGATCTTCTGCCCGTTTATGATAACATGTTTGTCTTTGAAAGTAGTAAGTCCGAAAGATCCGTATAGTTTTTCATAAAAATAATTACCTACTCTTATATTGGTCCTTTCCATAAGACTTACCACAGTAGCCAGTACCTTGTCTAATGGTAATCCTGGCAAACTGATATCTTTTTCCAATTGAAGCCGTATAGACGGAAGTACTTTACCAAATTGAAGCAGCCGGAAAAACTTGGTTTGATTACGAAGAACATTCCATAAAGGATGATACCTGTACTGCTTACGTTTCTTTGTATCCAGTCCTGTAGTTTGCAGGTGTCCATTTTCCATTTTACATATCCAGACTTCTTCCCAGGCCGGCGGTATTACCAGGCTCTTGATCCTTTGTAAGGTTTCTTTGTCCTTAACCTTTTTATTATTTAAAATAAATTCGAAAGAATCGCCTTTTTTTCGCCGGATGATTCCAGGTTCCGTATTGTTTACATATATCAGGTTAACTGCCTCAGCAGTTTTTACAGGATCTTTAATGATACTGCTGATTTTCCGCTTAGACAAGTTTACAATTGCTGCTTCTGTTGATTGTATGGTTGCACTCATAATTATCCATTAATAATTTCTCCACCGTTAGGATGAAGTACCTGCCCGGTGATATAGGAAGAATCATCATTACTTGCCAGGAATAAATAGCTTGGAGCAGTTTCAACCGGTTCCCCCGCTCTTTTCATCGGCGAATCACTACCATGCTTTGTTACTTTTTCTTCTTCAAACGTTGCTACTATCAGTGGCGTCCAGATCGGACCAGGAGCCACTGCGTTGACTCTTATTCCTTTTTCAATTAAATTTGCTGAAAGGCTTCTTGTAAAAGAAAGTATAGCCCCTTTAGTGCTGGAGTAATCAATTAAACTGCTACTTCCTCGGTAAGCCGTAACTGAAGAAGAATTAATAATGGCACTACTTTTAGCCATTGAAGGTAAAGCGGCTTTAGTGATCCAGAACATTGCAAAAATATTTGTTTGAAATGTTTTTAGCAATTGCGCTGATGTTATATCAAGAAAATCCTTTTGCTCAAATTGAACGCCTGCATTGTTCACCAGCACATCTATTTTTCCAAATTTTTTAACCGTCTTTTGTACCGAATCCACACATGCCTTTTCTTCTGTTATATCTGCTTCAATGGCCAGGCATTGCCTGCCATATTTCTCTACGCTTTCACAGGTCACTTCAGCATCTTTTGATTCACTTAAGTATATAATTGCAATATCTGCTCCTTCTTTAGCAAACAATACCGCCACCGCTCTTCCTATACCGCTATCTCCACCTGTTATCAAAGCAACTTTACCCTGTAATTTTCCTGAACCCTTTATTTTATCGTTATCAAATACAGGCTGCGGATCCATATCCATTTCCGATCCCGGCAATTGCTGTTTCTGTGGCTTCCTTATTTCTTTCTGGGGATTATTTTTTTGCATTCCTACAATATTTATATGTTATAATAATAAAGTATCATACATGCAATAATAATGCTGTGGTCAAGAGTTGTTAACTATAAATTGATTAACTCAAACGAATAAAGCCATTGACAGGCAATGGCTTTAGAAAGTTATAATTTTATATTAATGTTAGTCAAGAATAGCCTGAACATCTCTGTCTTCTTTTGGAACCTGCTTTATAAATTCATCGTATTTTCCTTCGTCATCATGATTGCTATAAGCACCATATGCATCCATACTGTAACCAATCAATCCATCAGATGCTTCAATCAGGTAAATTATGGAAGAGTCATCAGGATTTGAGTCGCCTTCAAAGCGAAAAGTTTTAATAATTTTCAAGTCAGTGGGATTATAAAATTTCCCTTTACCTGCGGTAAAACCATCCGGTGTCATAATAAATTCATTATCCTGACGCTTTAAGCGAAGTTTTTCTAAAATACTGCTAGAGGTCGTCATCTCAGCTGGCTTATCCATAAAATCAAATTTTTAAATGTTCAATAATTAATATTAGTATTAACAGCCAAATTGCATACCGTTTAATCAAACCTGCTAAAAAAAATAAAAAAATAATATTGGTATGTTTTTCAGGATGCCGGTTAAATCTTATTATATTCTAAAAAAAATGAACGTAGAAGTTTTTCTACACAATTATAAATCGTGACCTTTCAATTTATTGTACAGCGTTTTCCGGTCGATCTTTAAAATTTCCGCGGCTTTGGTCTTATTAAAGTTTACCTGTTTAAGAACATTCATAATAGTTTCATATTCAGCCAGTGAAGCAGCATTCCTGAGATCCGATTCTTTATTCATCATTACAGGGGATGCATTATTATTACTATTATTATTATTTGTTTCAGCAGAAGCTATCAGCACCGAGGCATTGGTAATTTCCCAGGGTAAGGATTTTACTGAAATAAATTTTGACGTTGTTAACAGGGCAGCCCGCCTTATAACATTTCTAAATTCGCGAAGGTTACCAGGCCATGAGTAATCCATAAAAAGTTTAACAACTTCCGGTTCAAAACCTTCGATATCCTTGTTTAATTCACTGATAGCTTTCAATAAAAAGAAATCTGCAAATAACGGTATATCATCTTTGCGGTTTCTCAGCGGCGGGATGATAATTGAGAATTCATTAAACCGATGGTATAAATCTTCACGGAACTTCCCTTTACGGTAAGCATCCTGAAGGTTTTCGTTGGAAGCGACTATTACACGGATGTCGAGGCTCATTTCTTTACTTCCGCCGACTCTTCTGAATTTTCTTTCCTGAACAACCCGCAGTAATGCAGCCTGAATTTCATAAGACAGGTTAGTAACTTCATCCAGAAACAGTGTTCCCCCGTTAGCCATCTCAAAATGACCTTCCTTGTCATTTAAGGCACCGGTAAAAGCTCCTTTAACGTGGCCGAAAAGTTCACTTCCAGCAAGTTCCTTTGATAAGGTTCCACAATCCATAGCTATAAAAGGCTTATCTCTTCGATGGCTGTATTGATGAATTGTTTTAGCCACAACTTCTTTACCTGTACCGCTTTCACCATATAAAATAATACTGTAATTAGTAGGGGCCACCAGCTCGATCTGTTTATACAGATCTTTAGTAACAGGCGCCTGGCCAACTAAAAACTCACTGTCAGGAGAAGCAGTGTTAGCTTTTTTCTTTAAATTATTCCCCGGCGTTTGAAAGGAGTTGTCTGTTGTTACTTTTGAATCGCCGGTAGAAGTATCTTTTAGCGCTTTACTGATTACATTTAATACTTCATCGGGGATCAATGGTTTGGTAATATAATCAAACGCACCGAGCTTAATAACATCTACGGCCGTCTTAATATCAGAATACCCGGTAATTATGATAACAATTGTTTGCGGGTTAATTGCTTTTATTTCCTGTAAAACATCTTTCCCATCCTTGTCACCCAGCCTGAAATCACATAAAACAATGTCAAATTTTTGCTCGCCTACCCTGGCAATTCCTTTATTTCCGGTATGCACCGCATCAGTTTCAAAACCGTTACGCTGTAAAAAACGGCTTAGGAGCACGCACATGTCCATATCATCATCAATTATCAAAATCCGTTTCATTCTTATGTATTTTGTCACGCAAATTAAGGGAAAACTATTTATTGGTAATAGCAGGTTGCAA
>CAXSIE010000050.1:6185-12208 GCA_964237295.1 uncultured Flavihumibacter sp.
CCTTTTTAATTTCAGCCAGAGGCTTGTTGGGCTGTTCTTCCTCCTTTACTTTTATCCATACTGCATAATCATTGGGTAATATCTTACTGCCATAATTAATAGCATACACTTTTGTAAATTCAGCACCAAAATAAAGGATTACAGCTGTATAGTATACCCAAACTAAAATTATAACTATCGAAGCCGCAGCGCCATAAACACTGGTAAAATTATTTTTGGCCACATAAAAGCTTATCACTTCCCTTCCAATAATAAAAAGTATTGCAGTAATGATAGCTCCTTTTATTACATCTCTCCATTTGATCTTCGCATCAGGAAGCACTTTAAATATCACGGAAAACATAAAAGAGATCACTATAAAATTCAAAATGTAGTTGAGGGTTTGAACAAAGTAAATACCTGCTCCCGGAATACGTCCCATATAATCACTGACAATTTTAATTGCAGTATCCAGTAAAAGGGAAACCATCGCTATAAATCCAAGACTGATAATCAGAGAAAATGATATTAACCTGGTAATTACCATCTTTAGCAAACCCTTTTCCGGTTTGCTTTTTAAGCCCCAGATGCTGTTAATAGAATCCTGTATCTCACTAAAGATGCTCGTGGCACCTATAATTAAAATACATGCACTTGCAATACTTGCAAAAACGTTGTTGCCTGATTTATGCGTATTACCGATCATTGACTGTATCTGCGTGGCCGCTTCCGGACCTACAAGGCCGGTTATCTGACCTGCTATTTGTCCCTGCACAGCATCCCTGCCAAAAAAGATTCCCGCGATGGATATGATTATAATCAGGATCGGTGCAATGGAGAATACGGTGTAATATGATAAAGAAGCACTATATTTTAAAACCCTGTCGTCACTAAAATTACTCAGTACCTCTTTTAAAAAAGTAAAAATGTTTTTTATCCGTTTAATAACAGGACTGTTACTCATACAATTTTTAAAATTAATGTCTTACCAAAAGAAATTCAAATAATTATTAATAACAATCAGCGCTGATTTAATCTTTTGAGAAAGAAAGAATCCAGTGTTAAATTAAGTATGAAATTACGCATTGAATGGCGGAATCTTGTAAGTGTTTTTAATTACGGCGTACACAAAAGGGGAAAAACATAGAGCGCGCAACAACCTCAGTCATAACTTCAGCACCGAGCCAAAAATTTATCTGTACCCTGTGGTTAAAGAAAATTATCCTACAGGTGCATGCAATATGTCTGTTTATAGTAAACCCGATACTAATGGCAGCAATACAAGGGTTTGCACTTGGGTATTGCACTATTAATAAGTGGCATATTTAATAAAAAACAATAGCGTGGCCAAAAATTTGAATGCATATAAATTATGACATTAAGCGTTAATGGATCAGCGGAAGCTGTCACTATAGAAAAAATTACAATTTTGAAAGTTTTAATTATAGATGATGAACTTGATATCTGTTACCTGTTAAGTGGCATATTAAGACAAAAAAAATTGAGAACATCTTATGTTAACACATTGTCTGATGCAGCATTGGCATTAAAAAATGACACTCCTAATATCCTTTTTCTCGATAATCATTTACCAGATGGTTTTGGACTGGACTTTATTCAACATATAAAATCAAATTATCCAGAAACTAAAATTATTATGATTACTGCACATGATAGTGCTGCAGACAGAAAAAAAGCATTTATGGAAGGTGTAGATTATTTTCTAAGTAAGCCTTTTACAAGAGAATTAATTTACAACACAATTGATAAAATTATATAAAGCATTGATAAGTAATGGTAAGCATATGCTCATTGTGTAGAGAAAAGTACTCATGATTTTTCTAACCTTAATAATTATTTAACTTTTCAGGCTTATAATTTCATTTCTTTCCTGGCAGACTTTTTTAAATAGTTATAAGTATCTCTTAATTATTTTTTAATACACCTTAAAACTTTTAAAATGGGAAATTTACTTTACGTTATTGCAGTTATACTAGTAATTGGCTGGGCAATTAGTTATTTTGGTCATTATTATGATGGAGGCTTAATTCACATTTTATTAGTAATAGCTATCATAGTAGTGTTACTTAGGGTAATACGTGGTAATGCTTAATTGTAAATATTGTTTTTTATCCTGGCATGTAATAGTAAGTTAAACTAATAATATCGTTTGGCTGCTTTTATACTGTAAAAAAGTAATTAATCTTTTAAAAACTGTAAATCATTTAAACTTCGTGTTTTTATCTAAAAACAATTTTGCAACTCGGTTATAGGTTTAAGGGTTATGTTTATTATACTGCCATTATTTAATAAATAATGGCAGTTTTTTTTAACTCTTCTTACCCATACGAGCTATAACAAAAATGATCAAGGCAATAATTACAATCACAAAGATTGCTCCTGCCCAAAAACTACCTTTCATCAAGCCTCCTATTGTTTCGCAGCTACTAAGTACTGAAAGCGATAATGCAAAAAGCATTACTAAAGAAAACTTTTGTTTCATGATATGATTGATTTATGATGGATTGATAAATATTTAAATATTACTATTAATTTTTTATTCTTGTCAGCGTTCAATAATCGCAATTTAATAATGTTACATTCCCTTTTAAACTGCTATTATATTAACCACATCATAACAATGTCCTGTCATATAAAACAAGTTACAGATAATGCAGCTATTACAAGAAGAAGTGTGCCATAACAACTTATCCTCTTAAATAGAACCCATTAGTAAAGGGAATATAAAATACTTGTTTTCATTCTCAAACTGGGGAAAAAAAGTCGCATTATCATACTTTCAATTAGGTAAATGCTGTTCAAAACATTTATAATGATAAGGTTATTAATTATAAACGCCCAACAACAAGTAAAATAAACAAATAACAATTAAAATTCAATTGCATCACATCTTTGGCAAGAAAATTTATATATACCACTTTAAATAAATCATTAACTTTTAAATTGATAACCATGAGTAATTCAAAAACCGTGTTAGGATTTTTAGCCGGAGCAGCCGTAGGATCTATATTAGGAATTTTATTTGCGCCAGACGCAGGTACTGAAACACGTAAAAAGATAACAGAAACAGGTAATGATGTTACCGATTCGTTGAAAAGTAAGTTCAATGATTTTATAGATGGTATTAAAGATGCTTATCAGGGTGTTAAAGATGACGCTGAAGATATGGCAGATGAAGGTGCTTCTAAAGCCAATACTTTTAAGAATGAAGTTAAAAGCTTTTAATTTTTATAATTCCTGCACTTATTAAATAATGGATAGTTAAAATCCGGCGATTCACATTAAAATGTTATAATGGAAACACCAGCACAAAACATTAAGACTTTATACTCTAATGCAGGAGAATATGCAAAAAACAAGTCTGAATTATGGAAATTGAAATTGGTTGATAAATCAACTTCTGCAATATCATCTTTATTAGATAAGGTTATATTGATTTTCCTTTCAGCTATTGTTTTTGTTTTACTTACCATAGCTCTTGCATTGCTAATTGGATATTGGCTTGGTCATAGTTTTTATGGTTTTTTTATTATGGCTGCATTTTACGGAATCGTCGGTTTTATTATTCATACATCCAGAGATAAATTAATCAAGGCTCCGATATTGAATAGCATTATACATCATTTTTTAAATTAATACATGGCTACTATTTCTAATGAAGCAGAATTAAAAGCCACTATTCGTGAGCTTGAGTTAAAAACAATGCAGCAGGAAAAAGCTATAAAAGAAAATGCTACATCTACAGCACAAAGCTTTAAGCCTGCAAACCTTGTTAAAATTGGATTAGCAAATGCCCAGAAGGTGGCC
Source organism: uncultured Flavihumibacter sp. (assembly GCA_964237295.1). Classification (GTDB taxonomy): domain Bacteria; phylum Bacteroidota; class Bacteroidia; order Chitinophagales; family Chitinophagaceae; genus JADCRZ01. The sequence goes on from CAXSIE010000050.1 coordinate 9,993, forward strand.
ATGTCTCGTGATGTAAGGGAAGTGGCTGTTAATACTTTTATTGGTTTTGCAGCAGGGTATATTACAAAAAAAATTGTTGTAGGAAAAAATAGTAATATTCTCAGGAGAACATTAGGAGTGGTAGTTCAGACTGCAATAACTAAAATGATATACAGGAAATTACCTGTTTGGCAACAAAACACGGCAAAATTCATATCCAATTATAATAACAGGAGCAGGCAACATCAAATTGATAAAACAACATCTATCTAATAAATAGAAATGGTTAGTTTCTTAATTTCTGAAGGCAGGTCTCCAGGCTTTGTTTCCATTCCGGGATATTTATAGTGTAGAATAATTTTATTTTTTCTTTGTTCAATCCTGAATATGCGGGACGCTTTGCCGGTGTAAGAAATTTATCTGTAGTTATAGGATTTACTTTACAATCGCTATTAATGAATTTTTTAATAGCATTAGCAAATTCATACCAGGTTATAATTCCATCGTTACTGTAATGGTATACACCTTCCTTCCAATTCTTTGATTTAATAACCTCCATTATAACCTGTGCAAGATCTGCTGCATAGGTGGGAGATCCCCATTGATCATTGACAACTCCAAGCGATTCTTTTTCCTTCATTAACCGTATCATGGTTTTTACAAAATTATTTCCGAATTCTGAATATACCCATGATGTTCTGATTATAATTGAATCTCCGTTTTTAGCAATTGCCAACTCTTCCCCTTTCAATTTAGAAGCTCCATACGTATTTACAGGTTCCACCTTATCATTTTCATTATATGGCTGAACTGCCTTGCCATTAAATACATAATCGGTAGAAATATGAATAAATTTTACTTCAAAAATTTTACACACCTCTGCTAAAACTCCCGTTGATTCTCCGTTTATCAGAAACGCCTGATCTTTTTCAGTTTCAGCACGGTCTACGGCAGTATATGCAGCACAATTAATACAGTACTGCGGCTTAAGAGTGGCAAATATTTCATGTACGATTTCATTCCGATGGATGGGAAGCGCTTCTTTAGATAAGAAAATAAATTCGAATTCAGGATTGAATACGGAAATAATCTGTAGTTCTTTTCCTAATTGACCGTTAGCACCGGTTACAACAATTTTGGATTTACTCATTTACCAGCTTTATCTTTCAAATAAAAATTATGTTTACTGATTTCGAAAATCGGGCTGGCCAGGTCTTTAGCAGACAGGATCATTTTATCTTGTGGAATCTGCCAGTCAATATCTAAAAAAGGATCACTGAATAACACTGATCCTTCGCATTCTTTATGGTAAAAGTCATCGCATTTATAAAACACTTCCGCTGTTTCACTCAGCACTGAATAGCCGTGTGCAAAACCTTTTGGCACCAGTAATTGCTTCTTATTTTGTGCTGATAATTCTATGGTAAACACTTTACCAAAGGAAGGGGAATTTCTTCTGAGATCTACCACCACGTCACAAATAGTTCCTTCCAATACACGGATCAGTTTGGTTTGTGCATGAGGATCTTCCTGAAAATGCAATCCTCTAACAACTCCGTATACCGACCTCGCCTGGTTGTCCTGAACAAAATTAATATGTACGTTTTTTCCTGAAAAGGTTTTTTCATTATACGCCTCGAAAAAATATCCGCGGTCATCTCCGAATACAACGGGTTCTATAATGAGCAGGTCTGGAAAATCCGTTTTAATTACTGGCATGTTACTCTGGTGTTACGTTAAATGGAAACCTGTTGAATTGCTGGATAATAAGTGTTTTCTAAAGACTGATAGCAAAAAATCATTGTTCGTCGGCTTTATTACCTTTTGGCGTATTGATCTTCATAATATCGCTGGTAATTACCACTGGTTACATCGTTGACCCATTCTTCATTTTGCAAATACCAGTCAACTGTTTTTTCCAATCCTTCTTCAAATTGTAAAGAAGGTTTCCATCCTAATTCATTGGTTAATTTGGTAGCATCGATAGCATAACGGAGGTCATGTCCTGCCCTGTCTTTAACATAAGAAATCAATCCGGCAGAAGTTCCTTCATGCCTATTTAGCTTATTATCCATTATACTACATAAAAGATGAACAAGGTCAATATTCTTCCATTCGTTGAATCCGCCGATATTATACTTTTCGCCGTTCTTACCTTTGTGGAATATAACATCAATAGCTCTTGCATGATCCTCAACCCAGAGCCAGTCTCTTACATTTTCTCCTTTACCGTAAAC
>CAXSIE010000050.1:12218-13579 GCA_964237295.1 uncultured Flavihumibacter sp.
TATTATTAATTATGTTATTTATGCAAAGTGGGATCAGTTTTTCAGGAAAATGATGTGAACCATAATTGTTTGAACAATTACTTATTATTACCGGCAGGCCATAAGTATGATGATATGCCATTACAAAATGATCGGAAGATGCCTTGGAAGCCGAATACGGCGACCTTGGATCATATGGGGTAGTTTCATAAAAAAAACCTTCTTCTCCCAGGGAACCATATACTTCATCAGTGGAAACATGATAAAAAAGTTTATTTTCATTTCCCTTCCAGAATTTCCGGCAGGCATTCAAAAGCGTTGCGGTGCCTAAAACATTTGTACGAACAAATGCCAGCGGATCTATTATCGAGCGATCCACATGGCTTTCCGCGGCCAGGTGGATTACTCCGTCAAAAGCGTATTTTTCAAACACATCATTCAGGCCCTGCTCCTCTGTAATATCTCCCCTTTCAAATATATAATTTTCCGCGTCTTCAATATCTTTCAGGTTTTCAAGATTACCAGCATAGGTAAGGGCATCAAGATTAATAATTTTATACATAGGATATTTCCACACAAATAAACGTACAACATGCGATCCTATAAATCCTGCTCCTCCGGTTATCAGTATTGTTTTACGCATCAATTTAATGATTAATTATTAATGATTGATTAGTAACGGTGTTATTCTACATTGACTCTTTTAAGCTTTGCAAGGTTATGAAAAAAAAAGCCGCAAAGTTGTAAAGAAACGCAAGATATTATTCTTAACGAGACTTACAACTTTGCGGTAAGGAAATTTATTTAATGATTAATAATTACTTCATGCTTACAAATTCCTTTGGTTGCTTTACCAGCTCATCTTTAGGTAATGATTTAAAATATTCGTAAGTGATCTTTAATCCTTCTTTTCTGTTTACTTTAGGCTCCCAGCCAAGAATTTCCCTGGCTTTGGTAATATCAGGTTTTCTTTGTTTGGGATCATCTGTAGGCAAAGGATGGTAAACAATTTTTTGAACATCCCCTGTTAATTTAATGATCTCTTCAGCAAAATCTTTTAAGGAGATTTCATCGGGATTACCGATATTAACCGGCTCAAAATAATCGCTCATCAGCAAACGGTAAATACCCTCTACAAGGTCATCCACATAACAGAAACTTCTTGTCTGGCTACCATCGCCAAACACGGTAAGGTCTTCGCCACGTAAAGCCTGACCGATAAATGCAGGCAGGGCCCTTCCATCATTCAGCCGCATACGGGGACCATAAGTGTTAAAGATGCGAACAATCCTGGTTTCCAATCCATGAAAGTTATGATAAGCCATCGTAATTGCTTCCTGGAAACGTTTGGCTTCATCATACACCCCCCTGGGACCCACCGG
>CAXSIE010000050.1:13589-17905 GCA_964237295.1 uncultured Flavihumibacter sp.
ATTACCCCAGTATTCTTCTGTTTGAGGATGTACTAACGGATCTCCATAAATTTCTGAAGTAGAAGCAATGAGCATCCTGGCTTTTTTATTTTTAGCCAGTCCTAGACAATTGTGAGTTCCCAGTGAACCCACTTTAAGGGTTTGAATAGGAATTTTCAAATAATCAATCGGACTTGCCGGCGAAGCAAAATGCAACACATAATCCAGCTGACCTGGAATATGTATAAATTTGGAAACATCGTGATGATAAAATTCAAATTGCTCCAGGTGGAAGAGATGTTCGATATTTTTGAGATCTCCTGTTATAAGATTATCCATCCCGATAACAAAAAAACCTTCTTTAATAAAACGGTCACACAGGTGCGAACCGAGAAAACCGGCCGCACCGGTTATAAGTACTTTTTTTCTTTGCATAATGGTGTTGAGTTACATTAATTGAAGCTAGCCGATTACTGTTCAGCTATCAGCTTTCAGGAGAAAAGTTCTACACGTTAAACTGATCGCCGGCAGCTCTTATATTTCAGTAGAAGCAGGTCTGCCTACGCTTTCGTAATAAAATCCTAATTCCTTGATAGCAGCAGTTTCAAACAGATTGCGGCCATCAAAAATTACCTTGCTCTTTAATATTGATACGATCTTTAAAAAATCAGGCGTGCGGAATTCATTCCACTCGGTGGCTATTATTAAAGCATCAGCACCTTTTAAAGCTTCATACTGGCTTTCAGCATAGGTAACTTTATCACCTATCAGGTTTTTAACATTGGCCATTGCTTCCGGATCAAAAGCGGTAATAGTAGCGCCGGCTTCCGTCAGCGCATCAATCATGTATAATGCCGGCGCTTCCCGAATATCATCTGTATTAGGTTTAAAGGCCAAACCCCATAAAGCAAAATGTTTTCCTTTCAGATCATCCTTGAAAAATTTTTTGATCTTAGGGATGAGGTGCAGTTTCTGCCGCTCGTTAACATCCATTACAGCATGGAGAATTTTGAAATCATAATTCACTTCTGTAGAAGAGCGAACCAGTGCCTGAACGTCTTTCGGGAAACAGCTGCCACCATAACCAATACCGGGAAATAAGAAACGTCTGCCAATTCTTTCATCGCTGCCAATGCCCCGGCGAACCATGTCTACATCTGCGCCCACCAGTTCGCATAACTGTGCAATTTCATTCATAAAAGAAATTTTTGCAGCAAGAAATGAATTGGCGGCGTACTTGGTAAGCTCGGCCGATTTTTCTTCCATAAAAATAACCGGGTTTCCCTGTCGCACATATGGAGCGTACAAATCACCCATTACTTTTTTAGCTCTTTCAGAACTGGTGCCGATAACTACCCTGTCTGGTTTCATAAAATCGTCCACAGCCACTCCTTCCCGTAAAAACTCCGGGTTGGAAACCACATCGAATTCTCCTTTGTAATTTTGAGCAATAGCATCCGTTACTTTTTTAGCGGTTCCAACAGGAACGGTACTTTTATCAACGATCACTTTATAGTCGGTCAATAATTTACCTATATCATTTGCGCAACCTAAAACATATTTTAAATCGGCAGAACCATCTTCACCGGGAGGTGTTGGTAATGCAAGAAAAATAATCGCCGCATCCTTTATTCCGGCTGCAAGGTCAGTAGTAAAATGAAGACGGTCTTCTTTCAGGTTACGTAAGAACAGTTTTTCGAGGCCCGGCTCATAGATAGTGATCTGGCCATTAATGAGTTTATCTATTTTAGATTTGTCTATATCAACGCAGATAACTTCGTTACCTGTTTCCGCGAAACAGGTTCCGCTTACCAGGCCAACATATCCGGTACCTACTACAGTGATTTTCATGTATTGTGAGGTTTAATTTAAAAAATCTGATACTTTACTGATTATATAATCAAGGTGATCTTCCGTAAGCTCGGTATGCATCGGCAACGAAATCACTTTTTCTGATAACAGATCAGTAGCAGGCAATCTAAAAGTTTCCGTATCCGCTGCAGTAAACATTTTCTGTTTATGAGCAGGTACCGGATAGTAGATCATAGAAGGAATGTTATGCACTGAAAGAAACTTATTCAGTTCATTCCTGTCTGCTTTTTCGATCAGCAGGGTGTACTGATGAAAAACATGGCTGCAGTAAGGAGCCCTGAAGGGAATGCTTACAGATGAATAAGCAGAAAATGCCTTGTCATAGTAATCAGCAGCAGCCCTTCTGGCCGTATTATATGCTTCCAGGTGTTTTAATTTAATATTCAGTACCGCAGCCTGTATGGTATCCAGCCGGCTGTTACAACCTACGATGTCGTGATAATACCTTTTAACCTGGCCATGGTTAGCAATCATTTTTAATTTTATAGCTAACGCATCATCATTTGTAAATATTGCACCCCCATCTCCGTAACATCCCAAGTTTTTAGAGGGATAAAATGAAGTGCAGCCTATTGTTCCGATACTGCCCGTTTTCTTTTTAGTGCCATTGCTGAAAATATATTCGCAGCCTATAGCCTGGGCATTGTCTTCAATAACGAACAGGTTATGCTTTTCTGCGATCTTCATTACGGCTTCCATATCGGCAGCCTGGCCGAACAAATGAACGGGAACGATCGCTTTTGTACGTGAGGTGACCGCTTCCTCAATGGCTTCCGCACTTATACAAAATGTTGTTGGATCTACTTCTACAAAAACCGGCTTCAACCTTAATAAGGCAATTACTTCTGCGGTGGCAATGTAGGTAAAAGAAGGCGTTATCACTTCATCACCTGGCTGAAGCTCCAGTGCCATCATGGCAATCTGAAGGGCATCCGTTCCGTTTGCACAGGGAATTACATGTTTGGAACCGTTATAACCAGCCAGGTTTTCACAAAATTCTTCCACTATTTTGCCTCCTATAAATACCGAACTCTCTAAAACTCCTAATACAGCAGCATCCACTTCAGCTTTAATCTTCCTATACTGACCCTTTGTATCCACCATCTGAATTGGAACCATAATATTCTTTTAAAAAACGCAAAAGTAATAAAATATAGGTAGGCTGAAAGATTGATTTTAGATTTGCCGTAAATAACCAATACAGCATTAATTTTACTTTATTACAATTAATCCATTGGCTATCAACCGTCACTTATCAGCCTTTAGGTGGAAACATATACTCTTTGATTTCCTGACTACTGATAGCCAATAGCATTTTAATACTTGACTTCATGCTTAACCTGATACTGGTATCCTATAATTTTTTTCTTTTCTTATTTAGAACCGGGGTTTTGCTGGTAAGCTCCTGGAACCCTAAAGCAAAGCTTTGGATCCAGGGCCGAAAGAACATCTTTGAAACTATAAGGGCTACCATGGAAAACGACCCCACATCAGATCTTATCTGGATGCATTGCGCTTCCCTTGGGGAATTTGAACAGGGAAGGCCGGTTCTGGAGCATATTAAAACTACCCATCCAACAGTTAAGATCGTACTTACTTTTTTTTCAGCTTCCGGATACGAGGTAAGAAAAAACTATGAAAACGCTGATCACATATTTTATCTTCCCATAGATTCCTACAGCAATGCCGTTACATTTATTGATATCATAAAACCTGTGCTGGTATTATGGGTCAAGTACGAATACTGGTATTTTTATCTTAACCGCCTAAAAGAGTGTAACATACCGGTATTGCTGATCTCAGCCATTTTCAGGAAGAACCAGGTGTTTTTCAAATGGTACGGAGCTTTACACAGAAAAATGCTGTTGTGCTTTTCCCATATTTTTGTGCAAAACGAGGAATCAAAAAAATTATTAAGCAGCATTGATGTATCGGGTAATGTAACCATAAGTGGTGATACCCGCTTTGACAGGGTGGTTGAAATAGCCGGACGCAGTACGCCCATTGCTGTTATTGCATCATTTTGCGGCGATAACCAGGTTATTGTTGCCGGAAGTACCTGGGTAGAAGATGAAGAAGAACTGGACCATTTTGCGAATACTCATGCCGAGATTAAATTTATCATCGCCCCTCACGAGATAAACGCGCAACATTTGCTGGAGATAAAAAAGCTGTTTCACAACTCAATTTTATTTACCGAATGGGAAGCCCGGCTAAAAAAAGGCACAGGTTTTAATGGTTTGAACCCACCTAATGTTTTGATCATAGATAATATCGGCATGTTGTCGCGTTTATATATGTATGCCACTGTAACCTATATTGGAGGGGGATTTGGAGACGATGGCGTACACAATGTTCTGGAAGCCGCTGTTTATGGCAAACCAGTGGTATTCGGGCCGGTTTATGACAAATTTATAGAAGCGGTGGAACTGCTTGATTGCGGAGGAGCATTCAGCATTGATAAT
>CAXSIE010000051.1:0-3153 GCA_964237295.1 uncultured Flavihumibacter sp.
CGGGTTCCACTTCAGTCTGTTCAGACAACATACCCTCACCTTCCTGTTCTGCCACCTGGTCGTGGTTATATGCATCGAAATCGAAATCAGGCATCAGATCTGTTTTAACGTAATCTACTGCCTCGGTTAATGCCTTTAAAAATTTATTGAAGTCTTCTTTGTACAGGAACAATTTATGCCTGTCATAGCCATCTTCATTAAACTTTTTACGACTTTCCGTAATGGTAAGATAATAATCGTTGCTACGTGTTGCTCTGACGTCAAAGAAATACGTTCTACGCTTACCAGCCCTGATGCGTTTGCTGTAAACGCTTTCCATTCTTTTTTCGTTGTTTTCGTACGCCACAGTTAAATTTTTTACAGTTATATATTAGTTTTTGTAAGCAGCTACAAATATAATATTGTTTTCCATATAGCAAAATTTAAGCGAAGATAAAAGCTGATGCTTTTTCCGGAGGCTATCAGCAACGCTTGCTTTGTAAGATGTACACATTCACTTGCAGCTAATAATAAAACATATGAAAAAGATATCAGGTGTTAAACGGCTGCAGCAATCAGCACTTAGATATATGAAGACTGATTCTGAAAGCTGGCAGCTGAGCGATGACAGCTAATATCAGCTTTCAATACTTTCTTCCCGTTCCGCCTGCTGCTGTTCATACAACTCAGTATAGTAGCCGTTTTGCGCCAGTAAATGCTGGTGCGTACCTTGCTCCACTATTTTACCTTCGTCTACAACAATGATCTTATCAAAATCGAACATGGAAAATATTCTGTGGGTAATGATCACGGAAGTTTTTCCCTGTAAGTAGTGATACAGGTTATTAAGAATTTCTTTTTCGGTACGGGCGTCCACTGCACTCAGGCAATCATCAAACACCACCAGCTGTGGTGCTTTGATCAGCGCCCTGGCTATGGAAATACGTTGCTTTTGTCCGCCGCTAAGGGTAACGCCACGCTCCCCTACTACTGTTTTATATCCTTCGGAAAGGCTTTTTATTTCCTTGTCTACGCTCGCCATTGCTGCCGCCTGCTGTACCTGTCCTTCTTTTACGTCAGACATTCCAAACCTGATATTTCCTTCAATGGAATCGCTGAACAGGAACACATCCTGCGGCACATAGCTGATCTGTTCGCGCAGGTAAGCAAGGTTCATTTTATTAACATTTGTTCCGTCTATCGAAACACTTCCTTTCACAGGATCGTACATACGAAGCAGTAATTGGGCGATGGTTGTTTTACCGCTTCCTGTTCTGCCGATTATTGCTACTTTCTGTCCCTTCTTGATATGAAGCGTAAAATTTTTGACGGCATGGATGCCGGTATCCGGGTAAATAAAATCAACATTATCAAAAGCTATGGACCCTTCTATCTTTTTTGAAATGGCATCAGCGGCATCCTGTATGGCAGGCACGCGGAGCAGGAATTCGTTGAGCCTTCTTTGAGAGGTTGCTGCGCGCTGTATCATACTGGCAGTCCAGCCGATGGCACTTACCGGGAACGTGAGCATATTTACATACATTACAAATTCAGCAATGGTGCCGGTGGTTACGTTCTGGGCTCCGTGAATGGCGTAAATGCCTCCTATCAAAATGGTGAGCAGGGTACTGAGCCCTATCAACAGGCCCATGGCAGGAAAATAAATTGATTCTACTTTTGCAAGGCTTACGGCATTGCTTCTGTAATCTTCACTTTTGTTGTTAAAGAAGCGGAACATGGCTTTTTCCTGGGTGAAAGCTTTGATAACGCGGATACCTGAGTAAGATTCCTGGGCGTTGGTGGTAAGGTCGCTCAGTAAGGCCTGAATGCGTTCGCTTTTTTTATTGATGATCGTGTTTACATAATAAATAGTGATCGCAAGCAGCGGTAAAGGCGAAAGAACCCAAAGGGTTAGGCTATGGTTCTTGTTCCACATATAGTACACGCAAATCCAGATGGTAGCCGCCAGGTTGATAAAGTACATCAGCGCAGGACCTGTGTACATACGCACCCGGCTTACATCTTCTGACATACGGTTCATAAGGTCACCGGTACTGTGCCTTTTATAAAAATTAGTATCCAGTAACTGGTAATGATTGTACACTTCATTTTTTTGATCGTACTCAATGTGCCGGCTCATTACAATAATGGTCTGCCGCATTAAAAACATGAAGATGCCGCCTAGTAGCGCCAGCAGCATCAGTGAGATCATACAAAGAGCTACTTTGTAGCCGAAGGAAAAATGTGCCGATTCGGTATAATCTATAAATCTTTGAACAAGCGGATCATGGTTAATGGTTGTTGGCCTTGGCTTATAACCGGGGAGGTGCCTTTCCACCGCATCCACTACGTAACCTGTTATCTGCGGTGCAAGGATGCGGAAGTAGTTTGATACGACGATAAAAATAATTCCCAGCAAAAAGCGATACCGGTACTTCCAGAAATATTTATTCAGGGTTGCAAGATGTTTCATTGGGAAGCGAAGGTACGGTTTCTCCCGGCTTTTTTAACCGCAGAAAAATACAAGAACTAAGGAAGCCTTGAAACAAAGGCCTCTTCTGCGATTAAAAAAAATGTGATCATTCGTCATATTTTTTGCAAATAATACACTTATGTATTACTTTAACTTTCATAATCATCCCTCACCATGGCAATCAGCTTTAAATTTTACGGAACAAAACAAGAAGACTCAACTGCCGACATTCAGCACCTGCAAAGCCTGCATCCGGATTTAAAGGTAGTTGAATACACAACTCCGGCTTTTCAAAACCCATTGAAGTTAAAGCCGATGAAAATGATGTGATACAGTTGCAACTAAGCAACGATGTGATATGGCATTACCGTGCCGATGATTACAAAACTTTGCTGGAAAGACAATCAACCGCACGAGGCGCCGACATCAACGAATTAAGGGTTCCCGAATCATTTATAACCGAAGACGAAAACCGGGGCTTTCCGAAGTTCCTGGTTACTCAGTCTGTAAAGGTGATAACCGGCTGGGCGGCTAAACAAACTGCGATAGCCCTTGCCAATAAATTAGAAGATAAGCTGGTTCTTGGCGTACATTATTGTAATGAAAAAATAGAGTTTTCCAATTTCGATCCTGCTAAAGTGATAGCCAACAAATCTTACCTGCTGTTTATTCATGGCACCAATTCCAGCACTTTTGGGGGA
>CAXSIE010000051.1:3163-3711 GCA_964237295.1 uncultured Flavihumibacter sp.
TCTTTTATTCAATGATGCTTATAAAAAACTGTTTGAAAAATATGAGGGGCGCATTATTGCTTTTGAACACAAAACCCTTACTGAAAGTCCGCTTAAAAATATTACTGAATTGTTGAGCCAGTTGCCGGATAATATTTCGCTTGATGTAGTATCTCACTCAAGAGGCGGTATTGTTGCAGACCTGCTGGCCCGCTGCAACAATGGGGAACTGCCTTTTAATAATGACGAAGTAAAAACCGTTACCAATAATCCTGATCTGCAGATTTTGAAACAGGAAGTGGATGCCGCGAACAAAGCCGCTGCCAATAAAAAAATACTTATTAATAAAGTAATACGCGTTGCATGTCCCGCTGCCGGTACTGTTTTGATAGGCAAGAAACTGGACAATTATGTAAATGTATTCTGCAACCTTATAAAGCTGATTCCCGGCGCCGGTCAGGCGATACCATTCACGATATTTTTAGATTTTGCAAAAGCGGTAGTTCAGGAACGCACCGACCTGAAATCCTTACCAGGTCTTGAAGCACAAATGCCGGGTTCACCCTTTA
>CAXSIE010000051.1:3721-11386 GCA_964237295.1 uncultured Flavihumibacter sp.
ATTGCTTAATAACGGGATCAGAAAAATAACTCCGGAATTGTATGTAATCTCGGGTGATGTGGAAAGCTCCGGTTTCTGGAATACGTTAAAAGTGTTTGGCACCAACCTGTATTTCGGTGAAGCGCACGACCTGGTTGTTAACAGCAATTCCATGTTCAAAGGAACTTACAGAAGCTCTATAGTCAGAGAACATTTTGAGCAGCAATCAAACGTAAATCATTTTAATTATTTTAAGAATGTAAGCAGTCAGAATGCTTTGCTTACTGTTCTTATAAACCCGTCAACAGCGGGGGATTTTTTTTCAGAGCTGGGAGCAACTGCAGATATCAATATTGTTCATCAACGTGGTAGTACAGGTAAAAAGCCAATGGTTTATCTGTTGCCCGGTATCATGGGCAGCAACCTTACTGCAAACGATAAAAGTGTTTGGGTGAACTACGGAAGTATGTGTACAGGCGGACTTGGAAAACTATCATTCGATAGCCAGAAGATCAATGCCACCTCTCTGTATGCATCAACTTACAATGGCTTGATCAACTACCTGAGCAGCGATTTTGATGTGATGCCTTTTCCTTATGACTGGCGCCTTTCCGTTACCGATGCTGCAGCGCTGCTTGCTGACAATATTGAAAAAGCGTTAAAAGACCCTGCCCGTACCTGTTATGAATGTCATTTTATAGCACATTCGATGGGTGGACTGGTTTTAAGGGCTTTGATCCATTTACACAAGGATGTGTGGAACAAAATTATCAGCAACAGGAAGGCACGCGTAATAATGCTGGGTGTGCCAAACGAAGGCTCGTACGGCACCATAAGGATTTTATTAGGAAAAGACAGCATCATAAAAAAACTGGCGCTGCTTGATTTTGCGCACTCCAAAGAATTCTTGATAAAAATGTTCCAGGATTATCCCGGACTGGTACAGTTGCTTCCGGCAGATTATAAAGATATATTCGGTTCCAAGATCTGGAATGACCTGAAAGCGCTGAACGATGAGTTTACAGGAACGCCAGCTCTAAAAACTTTAGCCTATGGAGCAGACTTGTACAAAACTATAAAGGACACTGATTTTAATAATGATATTTTCAGGTATGTTGCAGGACAATGTGAGGATACCCCCGACAGCATCAATATAAAAGATGGGAAGATAACGTTTACGGCCAGCTCACAAGGTGATGGCAGGGTTTTATGGAGTACCATTCCGGCAGCCCTGTTACCTGCTAATGTATATTATGTGCCTGCAGATCACGGCAGCATTCCAACCTATGAGGCCGCGTTCGAAGGTTACAAAGAACTACTGACAAAGGGAACTACAACTCTTTTGTCGAATGTAAAACCTGCTGCCCGAAGCGCCAATGTAAGCAGGATGATGCCTGACAGTGACTTTGTAACGGTTCCTACAGAAAATGAACTGAAGACCAGTAACATCATCAGCACCAAAGAAACAGTACGTAAAAAACCGCGTCCGCAGGTTATACAAATCAATGTAACCAACAGCGATCTTATCCATTCAAAATATCCGGTAGTAGTGGGGCATTTTATAGGAGACGGCATTGTTAAAGCAGAAAAATTTTTAAACCTGGCGATGAATTCCAAGCTAAGTGAATACCACACAGCAGGTAATTATCCCGGTGAAATCGGAAGCCACCTGGTGATTCTGAAAGAAAACAATGGTTTCGATGAAAAACTCTCCTGCCAGGGAGCGGTGGTAGTTGGTTTGGGTGCGTTTGGCGCATTAACAGAAAACAGGTTGCAGCTTAGTTTAACACAGGCATTCCTTACCCTGGCGATCAAGCATAATGAATACCTGAAAAATAACAGGGTTCCGGCCGGTACCATTCCGGAATTTGGAATTTCCTCCTTACTGATCGGTAGTGATTTTGCCGGTCTCAGAATAGACACTTCCATTAAAGCGATACTTACATCGGTTATCCAGGCCAATGATAAACTGGAAGCGATGAGCAGTGAATATTATAAAAAAATAAACCGGATCGAAATTGTAGAGATCTACCAGCACAAAGCAATCCAGGTTGGCAGGATCATTAATAAATTTATGAAGGAAGACCGTTTCGCTCATTTCCAGTTCTTACCGCCTTACCTGAACCCGATTCCCGGTTTTTTACGGCTTATTCCGGATGAAAGTCAGCAGGACAACTGGAACCGGCTTGAAATTACCGTAGTAAAAAAGGGCGATACGGCCAATACCACCAGTAAAAGAGCGCTGCCCCTTTTGTTTACCTCCATCACTGATAAAGCACATGCAGATGAACAACTGCTGCCTACCAATCGTTTGATTGTAGAGTCGCTGATAGCCGAGATGGCTAAATATTCCAAATGGGATAAATCATTTTCTCAAACATTATATGAATTGCTGATCCCGAATAATTTTAAAGGCTATGGTTCCAGCCTTGGGAATATTGTATTGATAGTTGATGAAGAAACCGCCCGCTACCCCTGGGAATTACTGCACGATCCTAACGGCATTTCAGACAAGCCGATGGTGGTGAGCACAGGAATGGTTCGCCAGTTAAAGACCCCGGATCAAAGAACCAGCATAAAAATAAACACGAGCAACCGGGCGCTGGTTATAGGCAATCCGGATACCAATAACAAATACCCCGATTTGCCCTCCGCTGCAATAGAAGCACAGGGTGTTGTCAATATCCTGCAGGGCAAAGGTCTTGAGACAACGATCAGTATTAATGAAAATGATACTGAAATTGTTAAAAAGCTGCTGACCTTAAGTTATAAAATCATTCATATAGCTTCACATGGCATTGTGGGTGCAACGATAGACGATCCCACCGGTGTGGTAATCGGAAGTGATATTGTTTTTACTGCAGCGGATTTTAACCAGATAAGCATTGTACCGGAGTTTGTATTTATCAACGTTTGTTCTTCCAATGAATTCAATATTTCAATAGCTGAAAAAATGCGGAAGAAATACAACCTTGCAGCCAGCGTCGGTACCCAGTTAATTCAAATGGGCGTTAAAGCGGCTATTGTTACAGGCTGGGAGATCAATGACGCTGCCGCCGCCGAATTTTCAAGGGAGTTTTATGTTCAGATGATGGATGGAAAAGGATTCGGAGATTCGGTTCATTGCGCACGCGAGAGCACTTATAATAAATACGGGGCATTCAATACCTGGGGCGCTTACCAGTGTTATGGCGATCCTTTTTATACTTTCCCTTCTTCATCGGGTAATGCAAAGAATGCCGTAACATCTTACGTAGATACCGTTGAGGTGATGTACGCGTTGGAAAACCTGGATAACAGCATAAACAGCGCGCTTGAAAGAACAGCCAATAAAGATTATAAAACGGCCATTGAAAACATAGCCAATGGCCTGCAGGCGGGTTGGGATAAAGACCCCGGAATTGTGGAGAAGTTCGCAGGCGTATATACCACCCTCAAACAATTTGATACGGCCATTCAATACTACCAGAAACTGTTTACACTAGAAGATGCAGGTTATACCGTTAAGTCGGTTGAACAATATTGCAACATACGGGTACGGCATGCTGCCCAACAATTTGAAGACAACCTTATAACCAAACCGGAAGCCGTTAAAACTATTAAAGAAGCCATTAACGACCTGAAAAAAATCCTTGGAACCAGCTTTGAAAGATACAGTCTCATCGCCGGTGCTTACTGGCGGCTTTTTAAAATTGATAATGATATTGCGACTCTTAAGGAGAATTCCAGGTATTATCAGCAGGCTTATCAGTATAACAAACAAACCGCAAATGAACTCCCCTACTATCCGTATTTTAACTGGCTGCATTTTGCCATTCTACTCAATTCGCCTAAAAATAAAGAATCATTTTTGAAGATACCTGTCAGCAGGAAGGAACTGGACAATGAAGCATTAACCAACGCTGAAGAACAGGATTTAAAAAGTCCGGATTTCTTTCATAAGACCGCGCGCTGTTCCTTTAATCTGGCAGAGCTGTTATCAGCCGGAACCGGTGATGTTAAGAAGTACGCAGATGAAATAGAAACCTATTATAACCGGGCCTGGCGTTCTGACGGTAAGCCGTCTGAAAAAGACTCGTTCATTGGTTATTTAAAATTTATCATTACACTATTGATAAAATTACCTGCTACGGATACTAAAGAAGTCCGTAATAAAAAGGCTGCTGCGTTAAAGGTGCTGGTTGATAAGATCAGCTGATAATGCCTATTATGAGCGTTAAACCACATTTACTGCTGCATTCCAGGGCTGCTGGACGAGCCATTTTAAAAAATATCCGGATTTCTTTTTGACTGAATGCATTCAACATGTACATTTGCCGCGGAGAGGTGGCAGAGCGGTCTAATGCGGCGGTCTTGAAAACCGTTGACTGTTACAGGTCCGGGGGTTCGAATCCCTCCCTCTCCGCTGAAAGGGATAATCGTAAGATTATCCCTTCTCTTTTCATAAATCAGATAGCCTTTTTCCTTCAGGATATCAAGTACCTTACTTTGATCTTTGCTTAAACGTTCAATTGCTCCTTTCAGATTGATTATACTGTGATTGTACGTAGAATACCATTTATCGTAGGCATCACGGCTAATTTCATTCTTGATCCATTTTTCCTCAACAGAAAATAGCTTTTCCTCGACTTCCTCCAATTGCTTTTTTTATCTTTTATTTTTTTCTTGTTGCCTTCCATCTCAAGGTCAATGGCTGACCTGCAACCGTTCCTAATCTCCTTCACTTTGCCTTCCGCAATGCTCATTAGTTCACATGCACCTAGAAATTGATCATGTGCTTTAATAGCGCTTATATTATTGTGTTTTGAGAATCTGCATTTATAGTAATAAAACCATTTCCCGGATCTCCCGATAAGAGATTACCACAATGGGATTTTAAAATCCCCCTTAATGGTATTTCGTCATCAAGAACAGTCCTTACCTTTTCTGATTTTTTCATTTGCTCTGAACCATTTGCCATGTGGTCATATCAATTATCGGTTTATGTTCTATTATATTTTTACATCACGAACGAAACCATCAAATGACAAGACGGGAAATGGTAAAAAATCGTGGATTGTTTTAACTACATTATCATTACCTTTTCCGTTAAAAGCATTTTATAACATTCAAACGGACAAATCAGTAAACACGGAAGTAAAAATGATACAACCTTTTTTAGTGAATATTCCTCAACAAGCACTTGATGATTTAAAATTAAGATTAAAAAACACCCGATGGACAGATGAAATAATAAATTCAGCCTGGAGTTATGGTTCTAACCTTTCTTATATGAAAGAATTGACGCATTATTGGTTAAACAAATTTGACTGGCGTAAAATTGAAAATGAAATAAATGCTTATTCTAATTTTATGGCTAACGTTGATGGATATAATATCCACTTCATACACATAAAAGGTAAAGGGAAGAAATCAATTCCACTAATCATTACGCATGGATGGCCGGGTTCGTTTTTAGAAATGATGAAACTCATACCACTGCTGACAATCGACCCGGAGTTTTCTTTTGATGTGGTTATTCCTTCAGTAATTGGTTTTGGATTTTCTGATAAAGTTACACACCGAGGTTGTAACAGCGCCTTTGTTGCAGACCTATGGCATAAGTTAATGAACGAATTAGGCTATGATAACTATGGAGCTCAAGGTGGTGATATTGGTTCAGGCATCAGTACATGGCTGTCATTAAAATATCCAAACAACGTAACAGGCTTACACCTGAATTATATTTCCGGTTCTTATAAACCTTACCTCAAAGAGGGCGAACAACTTTCAGAAGAAGTGAAAGCATTTCAAAAAACAGCAGCTGATTGGTCTGCGAAAGAAGGTGCGTATGCTTATATGCACGGTACAAAGCCCATAACTTTAGCTTATGGATTAAATGACTCACCGGTTGGTTTATGTGCATGGATAATAGAAAAATTTAACGGATGGAGCGACAACAAGAGTATTGTTGAGAATGTTTTTACAAAGGACGAACTGCTTGCTGATGTCACTTTATATTGGCTAACCCAAACCATTCATTCATCTATTCGTATTTATAATGAAAACAGTATGAAGCCACTGGTTTTAAAAGAAAATGATTTCATTAAAGTGCCTGTTGGTTTTGCAAAATTTCCAAAGGAATTACCAACACCACCTCGCTCATACATCGAAAAGGGGTTCAACATTCAACATTGGACAGAAATGCCTGCTGGCGGACACTTTGCTGCAATGGAGCAACCAAATCTATTAGCTGACGATATCACTGATTTCTTTAAGAGACTAGGTAAATAATTACGAAGTGTAACATTATCGAAATAAGGGCTGCATACAACAAAAGGAATGCCGCAAAGTTGCCGGACAAAATAACAATCGGCCGTTGTATTACTATCAACTAATATCGAGCTTGACCGAATTCTTTTGAGCATTTATTGTTAACTTCATCATCAGTTTTTCAATTTGGCTTTAGTTCAATCATTCGGCTGACGGACCTTAATTACCCCTTATAACGCCAATGCTTCACCATCAGACTTTGCTTCGTATGCGGCTTTGGAATGCGCACCTGGATAATGTTGTTTTAAATAATTGGCCATGACGATCGGGTTCGGCTTTTGATGTACGCTTTTAATAAACACATCGTTTAAATGGATACCCAAGTTCCAGCTGGATTTATGAATATGTATAAAGACATAAATTGTTTGCGCTTCGAAATTTGAATTAATTTTATTCATGACTTTTGAGGTTTTAATAATGAAATTAAAAGTTATTGTAGCGATTTACTGACTACTTCTTCTAACTGCCTCAACAGTTTTCAAGTTACATGGAGACTTGCCGATAACCCGGCGGAACGTTGGAGCAATAGGTTGCATGGTACTAATGTTGGAGCAATCGGTTGTATATCGCTTTCAACTTTGATTTGGGCAGAAGTAATTTTTTTGAACATCAGAATAAATTTCTAAGCTATCAATAATTCATGAAGTTGGTTTGGCAGGCGAAAAGTTTTTCATATACGCTACCATCGCAATACTTGTACTTTATGCGTCATACCTGGTTATGATCATTCCACTAACGTTATCACAAAATCACCGTAACTCTCATTCTCCCACTTAAAAAAGCTTTCTTTTTATTGGTTTCAACTTTAGCCTTAGTACATTTGAATTTTACAAACCAGGAGCTTTATGAAAGCTACTGCTAAGGATTAGGCCAACAAGTTAGCCGTTCATGTAAATTATCTGAATAAAGTGTTGAAAGAAAATACAGATAAAACCACTACTGAAATTATAAGCGGCTGGGTGATACAGGAAGCAAAAATTCTTTTAAAACAAACAGATTGGAATATTTCTGAAATTTCTGATAGCTTAGGTTTTGAAGAAGTGTCCCATTTCTCAAACTTTTTAAAAAACAAGCTTCTTATGCTCCGGTAAGTTTCGGGGGTTTAAGGCAGTAATTTGAATTTTGCAAACAATTGATTGATACTTGCAAATACCGAAGCCTCGTTTCGTCTCATCTTTGCACCATCAAAATAAAAATAAAAAAGATGGAACCAAGAGATAACACAATTTTGATAACCGAGGGAACAAGTGGCTTCGGTTTAGAATTTGCCACCCACCTTATTGACCTGGCAATACCGTAATTATAACAGGCAGAGACCAGGAAAAGCTTGACGGTATTACTGCTATAAAGCTTGCGTTGCTGCCTGCCCCGTCA